>JBDKUJ010000001.1:0-9910 GCA_039679665.1 Rectinema sp.
CTTGTGGCTCTGGCCGCCGCCTGCCGTGGCATGTCGACAATCATGGGAGCGGACAGGCTCAAAACAAAGGAAAGCGACCGGGCAATCGCTCTGACGGAGGAGTTCGGCAAGATGGGTGTTCCGGTCCGCCGGGAAGGAAACCGGCTGAAGGTGCAAGGCGGAAAGATATCGGGCGGCCAGGTGGATTCGCGCGGCGACCACAGGATCGCCATGGCCGCAGCGGTCGCCGGCCTCGCGGCCGAAACCCCCGTGCGGATCAAGGGCGCCGAATGCGTGGCCAAATCCTGGCCGACCTTCTTCGAAGACCTCGATTCCATAGCGTTCAAGGGAGCCTGACGAAACTCAGTCTGCGATATTCGCCCTCAGCGCGGTCAGGAACTTGCCCATCTCGTCGTAATCCTTGTCCCTGATGATGTGGGTAAGGTAGGCGAGCTTGGAATTGATGAGTTCGAGCTGGCGGATCGTGTACTGATTGAACATGATTTCCGACAGAAGGCGGTCGTCCTCGGCGAGCAAACCCTTGGCGATCGTCATGTGCCTCTTGAAATTGGTGCCGGGCGCGTCCTGCTTTTTCATGCAGGCGGCGAAAACCATGGTCGAGGCGAAGGGAGTGGCTAAAGAATAGGCTACCGTCCTGTCGTGCGCCTCGAAGTTATAGTCGAAAATCCTGATGCCCAGCTTCGAGTAGAAATTCCTGAAAAATTCCTTGCCGGCCTCGTCGGATTCCGAAATTATTATGGCACTTTCGTCCTTGAGTTCGCGGATGTTGGCGAAAGTAGGACCGAACATCGGATGGCTCGATACGAATTTCCGTCCGGTACCGGCGTAGTATTCGGCGAGTCCCGTCTTCACCGAAGCGATATCGGCGAGCATGCAGTCGGCGCCCACATGGGGCAGGACCGTCTCGAAGGCTTCGATGGTCGACCCCAGCGAAACGCAGTTGATGAAAAGTTCGGGTTTGAATTCGTCGAGCTCCGACAGGTCGAGAATGCGTTTGACCTTGATAAAATACTTCAGGCGCTGCGGATCGGAATCCGCCACGCACACTTCATGATCCCAACAGAGTTCCTCGGTGAGCCAGGCGCCCATGTGCCCCGCGCCCAAAATGAATATTTTCATGCTTTAGAGCCTCTTTTCCTTATAACAGCCCAGTATCCGGAAACCTTCACTCAAGGAGGCGGCCCTGGTGATCGCGGCCGAAACCTCCGGATCCTTTTCGGAACCCTCGAAATCGATGAAAATCGCATACTCGCCGGGCCGGTCGGGGACGGATTCGATCCTGGTCAGGTTGATCGATGCGTCCGCGAAGACCTCGAGCACGCGGAAGAGCGCGCCTGCCTTGTCCCCGGCGGTGAATACCGCCGAACATTTTTCGCCGTCTCCGGACTCGTCCCGGCGGGCGAGTATGAAAAAGCGCGTGCGGTTTACGGAGGCATCCTGGATGTCTTCCTTGATGATTTCGAGACCGTAGATTTCCGCGGCGAGCCTCGAGGCAATGGCCGCGACGCCCTTGGGCCTTTCGGCCGCAAGCCTTTTGGCCGCACCCGCCGTATCGTATTCGCTGACCGGCTCCAGGCGGTTTCGCGCGAGAAACTGCTTGCATTGGGCGAGAGCCTGCGAATGGGACCAGACGCTGCGCAGTTCGCGATGGTCGGCTCCGGGCAGGCAGAGCAGACAATGCGAAATGGGCATGTCCACAGCTCCCACGATACGCAGCCCCGTGTGGAGAAGGATCGTATTCACCGGGCCCACGAGACCGCCCAGAGTGTTCTCGACCGGTACGATACCCAGATCGTGCAGCCCCTCTTCGACGGCATCGAAAACATCGGAGAATTCGCGGCAGGGAATCATCGCAGCGTCGGGCGCCCAGGCACTGGCGGCGGCTTCGCCGTATGCGCCGTGCTCTCCCTGGAAGCCCATCGTCCTCAAACCCTTTTCCTGAAGGCGTTTCGACTCCGCCATGATCGACCGGTAAAGGTCCGAGGAGAATCCGGCTTCGAGAATTCCTCTGGAAGCGCGGGACACTTTGTCGAGGACCGCGGTTTCGCGCCCCGAATCGAGCGTGTCCTTCTTGAGTTTCCGGGTCAGTACGGCTTTTTCCATCCGTTCGCCCAGGAGAGAGAGAATACGGCCGTCGATTTTGTCTATATCGGTCCTGAGATCTTCAAGCGTCATTGTCACTCCTTGGAAGCAAATCGCGGATCGCTGCGGTACAGATCGGCCAACGCTATCGCGCATGCCGCTTCAAGTACGACAGCGGCCCGCAGCGCTATGCATGCATCGTGCCTTCCTCCGGCCGCGAGAGTACCCATCAAGCCTGAAGCGAAATCGAAGGTCGCCTGAGCCCTGGCGATGGTCGAGGCGGGTTTGACCGCCACCCGGACGACGAGCCGGTTGCCGTTGGAAATTCCGCCGTTGACGCCGCCGGAGCCGTTTGCGGAAGTATGGCCATCGGAATCGATGATGGGATCATTGTGCTCGGAGCCTCGCATCGAAGCGGCGCGGAATCCGTCGCCGAATTCGACGCCGCGAACTCCGGGAACCGAAAAAAGGGCGTGGGAGACAAGGCTTTCCACCGAGTCGAAAAACGGCTCGCCCAAGCCGGCGGGCATCCCGTCGACGCGGATTTCGACGAGAGCGCCGACCGAGTCGGCGTCAGCGATCGCCGCTGCGATCGCTGACGGGATGTCCGCCGATCCGCCCGCACTGAGGATTTCAGTGTCAAAGCGAAGTCCAGGCATGATTTTCTTGGCGACCGCACCTGCGGCGACGAGCCCGACGGTCACGCGGCCCGAAAAATGCCCCGATCCGCGCGGGTCGTTGAAACCGCCGAATTTTATCCTTGCGGTCATATCGGCATGTCCAGGCCTCGGCATGGATGCGAAGGCGGCATAATCGGTCGGCTTCGTATCGCCGTTGCGGAAAATCACGCACAGTGGAGCGCCCGTCGTCCGCCCTTCGTGGATTCCGGACAGGAATTCCGGCCGGTCCGCTTCGCGACGGGGAGTCGTACCGGTCGCACCGGCGCGTCTGCGCGCCAGATCGGGTTCCATATCCTCCGGCGCAAGCCGGATTCCCGGCGGACAGCCGTCTATCACGACACCTACCGCGGGGCCATGGGATTCGCCGAAAAGCTCGACGCGAAAATTGCGGCCGAAGGAGTTCATGGAGCCTCCATGACAAAGCGGCGCAGCTCTTCCAGAGGAATCGGGCGTATTTCGACCCGCCCGAGATCGAGAGGAAGGGCGAACAGGATATCGCTTCCCTTGCGCTTTTTATCGTCCCCGAGATAGTCCGAAGCGGCCAGGCGCAGGCTTTGCGCATCGGCGATCCGCGCCGTACCGTTGGCGCCATCAGCAGCATCAGCATCGTTGGCGTCATCAGCATCATCAGCGCCATTGCCCCTGGCCGGGGATGCGGCGTGGTGCGCGGCGTGGCTTTTCGCGAGAGCCGCAGCCTTTGCGATCGAAGAAGGCAGATCCCATGCTTCGAGAAGGGCGAAGATGCGTTCGGCCGTCGATTCCTTCATTTGTCCCATCCGTACGGAGAGGCGGCAGGCGCTTGCCAGGCCGGCGGCGACACAATGCCCGTGCGGCAGACCCGTTGCGGCCTCGATGGCGTGTCCGATCGAGTGGCCCAGGTTGAGGAGGCGGCGCTTGCCGCGCTCGTGCTCGTCCTCGCGGACGATGGAAAGTTTTACGCGCATGGACATGGCAACGAGGGATGCGAGCGCGGCATGCGCGGCGGGGGAGGCATGGGCGGCGTGCGCGGCATAGGCTTCGAGGGCCTCGAAGCCTATGCCGCCTTCGATCACTCCGTGTTTGATCATTTCGGCCATGCCGGAGGCGAATTCCTCGCGCGGCAGACTGGCAGTGAGGCTGACGTCGCAATGGACAAAACTCGGGCGCAGGAAAGTGCCGACCATATTTTTCCGGTCCCGCAGATCGATGCCGTTCTTGCCGCCTATGCTTGCGTCGACCATGGCGAGGAGTGTGGTGGGAGCGACGGCGAACGCGACGCCGCGCATCCATGTGGCCGCCGCGAAGCCGGCGAGATCGCTCACCGAACCGCCCCCGACCGCCAGCACCATGCCGCCCCGATCGAGTCCCGATTCCAGGAATTGCCCGTAAAGGACTTCGAGCGATCGCAGATTCTTGGCTGCCTCGCCCCGCGGCACGAGAATGCGCGGGCAATCGGGAAGCATGTTTCCGTACAGGCTGTCGATGCGCCTGTCGGTCACGAGAAGCGTAGCATGCGGATCGATCAACTCTGCGAGCCCCTTGAGAGGCCCGAAGCCGATGCCGTCCATTCCGACCGAAGAGGCCACGTTCAATCCACCGCGTCGGAGAAGGGAGCGTGCGAACCCGCGATGCTCCGGCCCGGAAAGGCCGTCAGCGCGGCTTCCGAAGGAGAGGTTGCGGCCATTTCCGCCATGAAAGCGCGAAGACGACGGATGCGGTCCATCAAAACCGAAAAGGCGTCCGGCGTCAGCTGTTGGTCTTTGTCGCTCAGGGCGGTCGAAGGATCGTAGTGGACTTCGATCTCCAGCCCGTCCGCACCGGCCGCGACGGCGGCCAGACTCATCGGAGCGATCATGGAAAGGATTCCGGTGCCGTGGGAAGGGTCGACAAAGATGGGAAGATGGCTTTCGGCGCGGACTGCGGGAATCATGCTCAGGTCGAGCGTGTTGCGCGTATAGGTTTCGAAGGTTCTGATGCCGCGTTCGCAGAGGATTACCTTGCCGTCGCCCTCGGCGAGAATGTACTCGGCGCAGTTGAGCCATTCTTCGAGCGTGGAATGCATGCCCCGCTTGAGGAGTATCGGCTTGCCGGATTTGCCGGCTTCCCTGAGCAGGGAAAAGTTCTGCATGTTGCGGGCACCGATCTGCAGAACGTCGGCATATTCTCCGACCCAGGAAACATCGCGCGTGTCCACCACTTCGGTGACTATGGGCAGACCCGTGGCGCGTTTGGCTTTTTCCAGTATTTTGAGTCCCTTGAGCCCGAGACCCTGGAATGCGTAGGGCGAGGTCCGGGGCTTGAAGGCTCCGCCGCGCAGCATGGACGCGCCGGCTTTTTTCACGGCTTCCG
Organism: Rectinema sp.; assembly: GCA_039679665.1. GTDB lineage: Bacteria > Spirochaetota > Spirochaetia > Treponematales > Rectinemataceae > JBDKUJ01. The sequence continues at coordinate 5,091 of JBDKUJ010000001.1, forward strand.
CGGTACGCAGGGTCTGGTCTTCGGACTCGACCGAACAGGGACCCGCAATGACGACGAACTCTTCGCCGAGCCGTACGCCGTTGACTTCGACTACCGTTCTCGCGCCGTCCGGATGCGCCGCTGTAAGCTTCAGGTTTTGCATGAGTCCTTTCCCGTCGGATTTTTCGGGCGCAGTCCTGCGCTCTACTCGGCCTGTGATACTATCGATAGTAGCAGGCACAATCATATCCGCCCGCTTCCCGCAGGGTCAAGCAGAGGCATTTACTGACCCGGCAATTGAAAAACTATTGAAGCGTCTGGAATGAGCCGCTACGGCTAAGCCCATTCCAGACGAAGCGGTTTCTTTTCAATTGCCGGGTCAGTAGTACGGTACGGCCGCTTACTACACGGCGGCTGCAAAGCTGCGCTATCATGCACTTGCCATGTATTTCAACGAACTCGTAGCCGCGTACGACCGCCAGCGGCGCGAACGCAACATTTACCATGACTTGATGCGCTTCCATGTGCGCGAAGTCCTCCTCGTCGGAAGCCTCTATGATTCCTTCGTTGTCGAATCGGACGGAGTGCTCACGGAACAGATCTACGGCGAATATTTCAAGCTCAACCTGAGCACTGTCCCGCGCGTCAATAGCGCCTACACCGCCGAAGCCGCCATAGACCTCTTCAGGGAGGGGCGCTACGACCTCGTCATCATCATGGCGGGCGTCGAATTCGACCAGCCGCTGGCCCTGGCCTCGGCCATGAAATCGATATGGCCCGACATTCCCGTGCTGCTTCTTGCCACCAACAACGCCAGCCTCGCCAACCTCGACCCGGCAAAGCCGGAACTCGCCGCGGTGGACAGAGTCTTCGTCTGGAATGGCTATTCGAAGCTTTTCGTGGCCATGATCAAATATGTCGAGGACTTGCGCAATGTCGACGCCGACACGAGAGCGGGACAGGTGCGGGTGATCCTCCTCATAGAAGATTCGATACGATACTATTCCCGCTATCTCCCCGTACTCTACAAAGTCGTGCTGCGCCAGACACAGGCACTGATCGAAGAGGAAAAGGCCACCGAAACCTACAAACTTCTCAGCATCAGGGCCAGACCGAAAATCCTGCTTGCCTCGAGCTACGAAGAGGCGTCGCGGCTTTTCGAAAAATACGAACCCTTCATCCTGACGGTGATCACCGATCTTAAATTCCCGCACAAGAACGGCTGCGACGAAGACGCGGGATTCGAATTCCTGTCCATGGCGAGGACCAGGCTTCCCGATCTCCCCCTCATGGTACAGTCCTCCGAGACGGGCGTACGCGAACGCGCCTATGCGATGGGCGCTTCCTATATCGACAAGAACTCCGAATCGCTGGAAATGGAGCTCCGGACCTATTTCCAGAACAATCTCGGTTTCGGCACCTTTACCTTCCGCGATCCTGCGGGGCACGAAATCGCCCAGGCCCGCAACATGGAAGAATTCGTGTCGAAGCTTCACGATTTGCCGCCGGAGAGTCTCGTGTACCATGCCGAGCACAATCATTTCTCGTCCTGGCTCATGGCGCACGGCGAGATACAGATGGCAGGCATCCTGCGCAATTACAAAGTGGACGATTTTTCCTCGGTCAAGGAAGTCAGGGATTTTATCGTCAAGATCATGGACAGCGCACGGCGCGGAAGGGCGCGGGGCATGGTCCCGGGATTCGACGAAAATCTGGCGCGCGACGTCGGCTCGCTCTCGCGTCTCGGCGACGGATCGGTGGGCGGGAAGGGCAGAGGCATCGTCTTCATCAAGTCCCTGCTCGAAAATCTCGATTTCGGGCGCTACATTCCGGATCTCGCCATCAAGATTCCCCGCACCGCCTTTATCGGGATAGACGAGTTCGAGCGCTTTCTCGAATCGAATTCGCTCTGGTCGAGCGCCTTCTACGGTCAGCCGGGCGAAGACTTCAGGCGCCGTTTCCTGGCGGCGCCCCTGCCGCCCGCTCTGGTGCAGCGGCTCAGGCGCATGCTGGCGGTGACCGACCATCCTCTCGCCGTACGCTCTTCGGGCCTCTTCGAGGACATGTTGATGGTGCCCTTCTCGGGTATCTACGATACGTACATCATTCCCAATTCGGATCCCGATCCGGAAGTGAGGCTTTCCCAGCTCTGCGACGCGGTCCGCCTCATCTACATGAGTCTCTTCTCTTCCGAGTCGAGAGCGTATTTCGACATCGCCCGCTACAATCTCGAAGAAGAGCGGATGGCGATCATCGTGCAGGAACTCGTCGGGTCGCGTAGGGGACGATGGTTTTACCCGCACATTTCCGGTACCGCACAATCCTTCAACTATTATCCGGTTTCATACCTCAAGCCCGATGACGGGCTCTGCGTCGCGGCGCTCGGTTTGGGGTCCTATGTCGTTGAAGGTGGTGTCGCGCACCGGTTCTGCCCCAAGTATCCGAAACTGGATGTCCTCTCTCCGGAACAGGTCCTGCAGACTTCCCAGCGCGTATTCAGGGCACTCGACATGGAAATGGCCAGGCCGGACCTGTCGGCAGGCGAAGACGCGACCCTCGCCGAGCTTCCCATTTCCGAGGCCGAAGCGGACCCGCATTTCCATTCGCTCGTATCCACATGGGATATCGAAGATGCCCGCTTCGTCCCCGGCGTCCGCGCGCGCGGCCCCCGCATCCTGGACTTCGCCGACATTCTCAAGCACGAATCCATTCCGTTCGCGCGCGCGATCGACATGGTGCTCGACATCGGGTCGCGTTCGATGGGTGTTCCCGTCGAGATCGAGTACGCGCTCAACCTGGACGAGCCGGAAGGCAAACCCGCCCTCTATCTTCTCCAGATCAAACCCCTCATCCATGCGGAAGACAGGATCGAGGTCGAACTCGCGGGCATTGAAAACGGGGCCTGTTTCATAAAATCGGAACGGAGTATGGGCAACGGAAGGATCACGGGTCTGCGCGATGTCGTGTGGGTGGATCCTTCGAAATGGGACCGTTCCAAAACTCTCGAAATCGCCGCCGAAATCGAGGAGATGGACAGGAAATTCCGCGGCACCGGAAAACACTACCTGCTCGTCGGTCCGGGGCGCTGGGGCACCCGCGACCGCTGGCTCGGCGTACCTGTGTCTTTTTCGCAAATTTCCAGGTCGCGTGTCATCGTCGAAGCCGATCTGCCCGATTTTAGTGTCGAATCTTCCCTCGGTTCGCATTTTTTCCATAACGTGACAAGCATGAACATCGGATATCTCACCGTTTCCTCCTCCAGTCCGGGCAGTTTTGTCGACTGGAACTGGATCGCCTGCCAGCCGGTGGCTGCGCGCACCGAGCATTGCGTCTGGACCAGCCTCGATGCGCCGCTGGACATACGGATGGACGGCCGAACGGGTATCGCGGCGGTGATGAAGCCCACGGGGCGATAATTCCCGATAACTCTCGATAAATCCCGATAGCTCCAGCGACACGGGCCGTTACACGGGCCCCTACACGGATCTTTACATAGGCCTGTGGCACCCAACCCCGGCCATGGCGCCCACCCCGCGTCATTGACGGGGCTTGCGCTTTTGCGCGATACTTTCCCGACCCGGAATCATGCGGTGCGGCTTCTTTCGGCGGGCTGGATCCGGCCCGCGACAACGGATCGGCGGACACGGTCGGGCTCGATCCGGCCGGTGCCGCGACAACCGCGATTTCCCTTTTGGAGCGCATACTATGGACGCAGGCAGTCTTGCCAGGACCCTTCATCCCCTCGAAGTGAAAGTCCTTCTCCGGTATGGACCGGAAGATGAACTCGATGCGGAACGACTCCGCAAAGAGTTGGGCTATAAGGAAGGCCAGGAAAATCAGGCTTTTTCATGGCTCGTCGCCAAGGGACTCGCCGTGGAAGCGGCGCGCAGTTCCCGTACCGTCTATGAGCTGACTCCGCTCGGCCGCGAAATGGCTTCCGTGGGGACCCACGCCGAACGCATTTTCACCCTCGTGAAAGAACACGGGAAACTGCGCCTGCCGGAAATCGCCGCGGCCCTCGGCATCGAACAGAAAGACGTAGGATCGGCCTTTGGAGAGCTTTCCAAGGAAGGCGTCCTTGCGATGGACGCCGAAAAGCGCGCTTCGCTCTCGGGCGAAGGCAAGCCCGGAAAGCGCATCAGGGCGGTGAGGGCGCTGCTCGACGCAGCGCTGCAATCGCCCGACGGTACGCTCGAGGAATCCGATCTGGATGAAGCCGCCAAGACTGCCATGGACGGCATCGCACGTCGAAGAGGTGTGGGAATGTCGCCCTTCAAGGCGGCGGACAGGGAGCGGGTCATCTACCGCCTCTGCGCCGAAGCCTCGGAGATCCGTGCGGCCCTCGTACGCGAAGGTGTCACGGGCGAGGAACTGGGCGCTCTCACGCCTTCGATCCTCGAAAAAGGAAGCTGGAAAAACGTTTCGTTCAGGCCTTATAACATCGGTGTCGCGCCCGCCCGCGTCCTTCCGGGCCGCCGCAACCCGTACGTGGAATTCCTGGAAAGTGTCAAGGACAAACTCGTTTCGCTCGGATTCGAGGAATTCGAAGGGAACATGGTCCAGTCGGAATTCTGGAATTCCGACGCGCTGTTCATGCCCCAATTCCATTCGGCCCGCGATATCCATGACGTGTACTACGTCGATGAGCCCAAATACGCGAAGTCCATCGAAGAACCCTGGCTTTCCCGCGTGGCCGCGGCGCACGAAAACGGCGGCGATACCGGTTCCCGCGGCTGGAACTACTCTTTCGACAGGCAATTTACCAAAAGACTCCTCCTGCGCAGTCAGGGGACCGTGCTTTCCGCGCGCCAGCTGCCCACCGCCAAGGTGCCCGGCAAATA
>JBDKUJ010000002.1:0-3089 GCA_039679665.1 Rectinema sp.
GTCGGAAGCGGTTCATCCATGTGATAGCGTTTCAGCAAGTTCTGGAGGATGGCTTCCGGAACTTCGCGCTCACGGGCGAAAGGGCCGCCCGGCGCAAGGCGAATCATGAAGAAACTGACCGTGATGATGACGAGCATCGTCGGGATCAGACCCAGGATTCTCCGAATGATATAACGTGCCATTCGGAACTGCTCCTTGTTCGACACGAGAGGGTTACCACGCTGAGACCAGCTGCGCCGGCTCGGGGGACCTCGGTGGTCGGGTAGAATGAAAGATAACCTGGGGAGGTCATCTCGAAGGGGGAATGATAACCGATCTTTGTATTTTTAGCTAGCAATAAAAATAGCATTTCGCCGGATGAAACAAAGTGAACCCAGGCGAAACAAAGAGGCCGTCCGCGCTGCTGCGCGGACGGCCTTCAGTGAAAAATCAGCCGCGGAAAAGAATCACTTCTTCGGGCGGATGAATTTCCAGGGATGGGTATTCATCGGGTTCGGATACCAGCCATCCCACTTGGAGAGATCGATCAGGTTCTGGGTCGTGTAGAAGTACAGCGGGAGAATGGCGGCGTCCTGGTTGATGAGGACATCTTCGGCCGCCATCATCGTCTTCATGCGCTCGTCGCCCAACTGGGTGCGGGCTTTGACGATGAGATCATCGTACTTCTTGTTGGAATAGAGACCGTCGTTCTGGGTCTGACCGGTGGTCCACATATCGGAGAAGGTGGACGGGTCGAGATAGTCGGCGATCCAGCCGGCGCGGGCGATGTCGAAGTTGTGCGACTGCGACCTGGTGTCGAGGTAGGTGCCCCACTCCTGGTTCACGAGTTCGACATTGATCCCGAGGTTGGCTTTCCACTGCGCCTGAATGTATTCCGCAATGCGCTTGTGGCTGGCGCTGGTGTTGTAGAGGATGGAGAAGCTGGGGAAACCCTTGCCGTCGGGATAGCCCGCTTCGGCGAGGAATTTCTTGGCCTGTTCGACATTGTAGCCCCATCCCTTGACGGGGGTGTAGCCGGTCGAAGGCGGTACGAAAGCGTCGGCGGGAACGCCGGTGCGGGAGACCTGCTCGCAGAGGACTTTTTTGTCGATGGCCATCGCGAGCGCCTTGCGGACGCGGGCGTCATCGAGCGGCTTGTGGGTCACATTGATGATGTAGTAGTAGGTGCCGTATTCGGGGGTGACCCAGAAATCGTTTCTGAGCCTGACTTCGCTGACGAGCTCGGCGGGGACAGTCTCGATCCAGTCGGCGGCGCCGGACTTGTAGAGATTGTAACCGACGTTCACATCATCGTTGGCGAGGAAGGTGACTTTCTTGAGGACTACGTTCTTGGCATCCCAATAGGTGGGGTTGGGAACGACGACTACGCGTTCCTGCGGCTTCCACTCTTTGAGGATGAAGGGGCCATTGGATACCCAGTTCTCGGCCTTGACCCAGTTGTTGCCGTACTTTTCGATGGCGTGGATGGGCACTATCGCGAATGCGTAGTGGACGACCATGTCGGGGAAGTGCGGGGTCGGGCCGACAAGCTTGACCTCGAAGGTCTGGGGATCGACGGCGCGGATCTTCACGGCCTCGGGGCCTTTCTTGCCGGTCATGTAGTCCATTCCGCCTTCAATGTAGGCGGCGGGCAGGTCGGCGTACTGGAAGGCATTCTTGGGATCCATCTTGCGGAGCCAGGATTTGACTACGGTGTCGGCAGTGATGGCGACGCCGTCGGACCACTTCGCGTTCTTGCGGAGTTTGAAAGTGACCGTGGTGAAATCTTTGCTGAAGCTCCAGCTCTCGGCCAGACCGGGCAACGCACGGTTGGTTTTCGGATCGGCAATGGTAAGGCCCTCGAACAGCGCCATGTAAATGCGGTGCTCAGGCACGCCTTCTACGGCGTGGGGATCGAGGGAGACGGGCTCGGCGCCGTTCACAATCGTGAACTCCTGCGCGCCGAGGGTCAACGCGGCGAAAAGAGCGAAAAGGACTATAAGCGACCTTTTCATATGACCTCCTATGGAAAATGAGACTTATTTTGACTATATACTCCCCAATGTCAGGACGCAACAGTTTTTTTTCGCAAATGTCCGATCCCCGCCCCGTAGGAGAGAAAAATGAATCACATTTTCGCATATCAGTCCCCGACCAGGATTTCGTTCGGACCCGGCGTTTCCCGCGAGGCGGGAAGCGCTTTTGCCGCGATGGGAGCCCGTCGCATCCTCGCCGTCTCGGGTCCCGGACCCACTGCCGTGTCGGCGGGATTCCGCGAAGTGCTTGCGTCACTCGAAGCCGCGGGGCTCGCCTGGGTCGGTTTTCCGCGCGCATCCTCCGATCCGGGCGTCGGCCTGGTCGATGCGGGAGAGCGCCTGTATCGCGACGAAGGTTGCGACGCGATCCTCGCCTACGGCGGAGGCAGCCCCATCGACTGCGCCAAGGGCATCGCCGCGACCTTTGCGGAAGGCCGTTCCATAGCCGACTTCATGGGCACGGGGAAAGTTCTGTCCGCGGCGACCCCGCCCCTCATCGCCGTACCCACCACCGCCGGCACCGGCTCGGAAGTGACCAACGCGGCGGTTTTCATTCTGGAGCGCGAGGGAAAACGCAAAAAGATGGGGGTTTCGGGCGCGGGCCTGTTCCCGCGGCTCGCACTGGTGGATCCTGGGCTGCATATCGGTATGCCGGCCAACCTCACCGCGGCTACGGGCATGGATGCGCTCACCCATGCCGTCGAAGCGTATGTGAGCAAGTTCCATAATCCGATTTCCGATATGTATTGCCTCGAAGCGGTGCGACTGATCGGCCTTCACCTGCGCGGGGCGGTCGCCGACGGCACCGATGCGGAAGCGCGATCGGGCATGGCGCTCGCCTCGACGCTGGCCGGTGTCGCGCTGACCCAGGCAGGGCTCGGCATGGTGCATGGCTTCGCCCATCCGGTGGGCGCGCTCACCGGCACCGCGCACGGACTGGCCAATGCGATCCTTCTGCCGTTCGTGATGCGCGCCTGCGCCCCGGACGCCTCCGGGCGCCTCGCCGCGATCGGTCGGGCGCTCGAAGGCCGCTCGGGCGGCGACAGTACTTGCTCCTACAGTGCGGCCGCGCTG
>JBDKUJ010000003.1:0-7721 GCA_039679665.1 Rectinema sp.
CCGGACACGATCAGGCCCAACTGTTCCCTGATCCGGACGATTTCGTGCAAAGTGCGTTCATCAAGATAGTTGTGTTCACAGAAACGGGTTTTATCGCGCGCTTCGACGAAGGATTTGAAAATCCGGAGGTAGGAAACGAAATCGCCCTGCGGATCGCGGAAGGCATGATGGGCTCGCCTGGCTTCCATTTCCTCGCCGGGAGGAAGGATGTAGGGGCTCATCGTCGAAAGGAACGAAGCCGCAATGAGCGTTTCGTCCACGACGTCCGGGTACCGCAGGATGGATTCGACGATCATGCGCGACAATCGCGGCAGGAGGGGGAAAGCGCACATCATCTCGCCCACTTTGGAAAGCGTACGCTCCGGAGTGAGGGCGTCGAGCAGGTTGAGCGAGTCGACCGCGCCCGCGATTCCGCTCTTGGCGGGCCTGGAAATGAATTCGAACCGGTCGAAATCCGAAATGCCGAGTTCGGCCATGCGCAGGACGACTTCCGAAAGGTCGGTGCGGTAGATCTCTTCCGTGGTGAAAAGCGGCCTGTTTTCAAAATCTTTGCGCGGATACAACCGATAGCAGGCCCCCGGTCTGGTGCGCCCCGCCCTGCCCTTGCGCTGGTTGCAGGAAGCCTTTGAAATCGGCGTTTCGATGAGACTCGACGTGAATGTGCGGGGATTGTAGTAATTGAGTTTGGCCAAGCCCGAATCGATGACCACCGCAATGCCGTCGATGGTGACCGAAGTTTCGGCGATGTTGGTGGCCATGACTATTTTGGTCTTGCCTTCGGGAGCCTTGTCGAACACCCGCTCCTGCTCATCCTTGCCCAATCTGGAATAGAGCGGAACGAGATGGAGTTTCGGATATAAAGGACCGTAGGCCAGGCGTTTCATGCATTCCTTGATCGCCTTTTCGCCGGGCAGGAAGATAAGCACATCTCCGTCTTCACCTTCCATGCGCTGGGACATCACCCGTTCGAGAATGCTGGAAATTTTGTCCAGAAGCGCTTCGTCCGACGCGCGATATACGGGCTCGCTTTCGTCCTCGGCCGCCGGCGAATCGTAAATCACCGTGACCGGCCAAGTCTCCGTCTCGATCTTCACGACCGGACATTCCCCGAAGTATTCGGAAAAAACTTCGGCATTGATGGTCGCCGAAGATACGATCACTTTGAATTCAGGCCGCTCTTCAAGCACGTGCTTGAGAAGGCCCAGAATGAAATCGATATTGAGACTGCGCTCGTGGGCTTCGTCGACCATGAGCACGCCATAGCGCGAAAGCAGGGGATCCAGCTTCATTTCCTGGAGAAGGATGCCGTCGGTCATGATCTTGATGGCTGTCGAAGAGTCGGTCCGGTCCTCGAAACGCATTTTGTAGCCGACCGTGCCCGGCATCGAGACACCCAGCTGGCGCGCGAGGAAATCGCTCACCGAGAGGACGGCGATGCGCCGCGGCTGCGTTACGCCGATAATGCCGTATCGCGCGAAACCCGCTTCGTGGAGTATGACCGGAAGTTGCGTCGTTTTTCCGGAGCCCGTGGGGCTTTCGACGACAATGACCTGATTGTGCGCAAGGGATTCGAGAATTTTTTCTTTCTGCCGGTAGACGGGCAGTTCATGAGGATCCATTGGCTGAAGTGTAGCGAAATAGGTCGTTCCCCGCCAGTCCTGCGCGAAAACCTGTTCCCGGGCGGTCCGGCTCGATGCTAGTATCCACCGTGAATTTCGGGAGAAACGGCAATGCGAAACGAATCCGATAAAATTTTGAGCGTTTCAGCCCTGACGGCCATGATAAAGGGAACCCTCGAATCGGGCTTCCCCTCCGTGGCCGTCGAAGGGGAAATCTCGAACCTCAAATCAGCCTCCTCCGGGCATCTGTATTTCAGCCTCAAGGACCGGGAGGCGATGATCCAGGCGGTCATGTTCCGCTATCGTTTCCGCGACCTTTCGTTCGAGCCGAAAGACGGCATGAAGGTGCAAGTGCGCGGCGGCGTTTCGCTCTATGCGCAGCGCGGACAATATCAGCTTCTGGTCGAGTCGATGCGGCGCGCGGGCGAAGGCGAGATTCTCGCTATGCTCGAAGAGCGCCGCCGTGCCCTGGCGGCCGAAGGGCTGTTCGACGAAGCCCGGAAAAAACCGCTTCCGCGCCTGCCGGAAAAGGTGGGTGTCGTCACGAGTCCGACCGGCGCCGCCCTGCGCGACATTCTGAACGTGCTCGGAAGGCGGAATTCGGGCGTCGGAGTTATCGTACTGGGCGCGGCGGTACAGGGCGCCGAAGCCGCAGGACAGATCGCGGCGAGGATAAGGCAGGCCAATCGCCTCAAGCTCGTCGATGTGCTCATAGTGGGGCGTGGCGGCGGCTCCCTGGAGGATCTGCTCGCTTTTTCGGACGAAAAGGTCGTGCGGGCGGTGGCCGATTCGGAGATTCCGGTAGTGAGCGCGGTGGGACACGAGGTCGACTGGGCGCTTTGCGATTATGCCGCCGACTTGCGCGCGCCGACTCCTTCGGCTGCGGCCGAGTTGGTCAGCGAGTCCAGGGAATCGGTCCTGGCGAGCCTGGAGCAGGCGTCGCGGGGCCTTGCGACGGTTATGCGCTCCCGCTTCGACTATGCGCGCATGGCGGCGGCCCGATTTTCGCCCGCCGATGTCGAGGCGCGGTTCATGCGGCTTTTCCTCCCTCTGGCGCGACGCCATGACGAAGCCCGGGAAGGCGTCGCGAGAGCGGTGTCCGAAAGGTTCGGCGATGTGTCGCACCGCATCGGGCTGGCTCTGTCGACTCTCGAGCTGGCGAGCCCGCAGGCGGTGCTGGAACGCGGCTATGCGGTCGTTCGGAGGAAAGAGGCCCTGCCCGGGATTCCTGCGGGCTCGGCCTTGAGGGATGCCCGCTCGCTCATTCCGGGCGATATGGTCGACATACGGTTTGCGAAGGGTGAAAGTACGGCACAGGTTCGGGAGGTCCGAAAATGAAGGATTTCGAAAAGAGGCTCGATCGGCTCGAATCGCTCGCCGAACGCATCAAGGAACCGGATATTCCCCTCGAAGAAGCGCTCGATGTTTTCGAGGAAGGGATGAAGCTCTCCAAGGGCCTGAAAAAAGATCTGGACAGAATGCAGGCGAAGGTCCAGCGGCTGCTCAGCGAACCCGAAGACGAAGGCGAAGCGGTTCTGGAGGACTTGGATCAGGAGGACGGCGAAGAATCCGAAGTCTGAGCCTGCGGCAATTCAGGAATCGGTCGAATCTGTCCCGGATTCCGGGACGGATTCCAGGGCCGGTTCGATGAAAGGCAGCAGCTGCCGGTCGGAGTCCACCAGATCGAGCCGCTTCAGGGCTTCACGATCGACCCAGTCGATGTCCATGTGTTCCCTCAGTTCGAGGAAGCTCTCCGGCTCGATACGGATGCGCCAGGCGCAGAGCCTTCGTTCCGCGCCTTTATGCAGGAATCCGATTTCGCCCAGGCGAGCCAGGGGAAAAACGGCCACACCGAATTCTTCGGCGAATTCGCGCAGCAAGGCAGTCTCGTCGTCTTCGCCTTCTTCGACTTTTCCCCCGGGGAATTCCCATTTCATGCCGAGTTCTCCGCCCGGATTGCGCTGCGCCACGAATACTTTTCCGTCGCGGATCGCAACCGCAGCCACCGATCTCCGCATTGGACCTCCGCTTGGTACAGTCGAACCTAGTCTTGACCTTCGCCCGGGTCAAGGCTCTCGGGAATCCCCAGTATGCGCGCCACCTCGGGAATGAGGTCGCCGGCGGGAAACCAGCCCTTTGTCCGGCGCAACCGTTTACCCGCGAAGCCGTGAACGGCGACAGCCGTCAGCAATGCCTGGCCTGCGTTGTTCGCGTGTGCGGCGAAGGCCGTCGCCACAAGCCCCGCGGCGAGCCCCGCGAGGACATCGCCCGATCCCGCTACGGCAAGTCCGGGTTCCAGTCCTTCCCATACGAAAAGGCCTTCGCCGGGAATCCGCAGCCAGGTCATGTGGGACTTGAAAATGACGGCGAGATCGGCGGGAAATCCTGAGGATTCAAGCGCGGATTCAGGATCCGCGAGCGCCGCCCGGGCGGATATGCCGGAAAACGCGGCGAATTCTCCGGGATGGGGCGTGATCACGACGGGGCCTTTCGGAGAGTAGCCCGATCGCAGGAGTTCGCCGAATGGAGGAACCGCATCCGCATCGAGAATCGCAGGCAGGCCTGAGTCAAGAAGTTCCTCCAGGAGCTTCTTTCTGTCCGGGCCTTTCCCCCACCCTGGCCCGACCAGAATGAGGTCCCATGCTTCCGGGTCGAAAGGCATCGATCCGCGGGGCCTGACCATGATTTCTTCGAGGCCGGCGGAAAAGGTCCCGGCCAATTCGTCGTCGGCAAAAAGGGCGACATAGCCCGCCCCCGCGGCGAGCGCCGCCCTTGTGCACAGTTTCGCCGCACCCGTGCAGCCGGGAGAACCGGCGAACACGGCGACCCTTCCACGGCTGGTCTTGTATCCGTCGGGGGCGGCGGATCCGGCCGAATACGAGATATCGCCCAATTCGATCAGCCTGGCGACGGCGCTTCTGTCGCGGCCATCGTTCGGGAAAACGCCGCTCACGGGGATGAGCCGGCCTCGTATGGATGCGGCGGCCGGGGTGAACAAGGCCGCCTTGAGGGGCTCGAGGCTCAAGGTAAAGTCCGCCCGGACCGTGACGCGATCCGCTTCCGCGCCGTCACCCGCGCCGGAAGGAAGATCGATCGATGCGACAAGCGGGCTTTCCGGCCTGACGGACGCGGCATTGCATGCTTCTATCATTTCGAGGGCCGCTCCCCGTGGGGCTCCCTTCAATCCCGTTCCCAGGATTCCGTCGATAATAAGCTGGGCGTTTTCGAGCGCGGTGATGCACTTCACGCGCTCGGTATTCCAGGAGAGGACAGGTATGCCCAGGGCTTCGAGGCTGCGCTTCTGCGCAAGGGCGGCGCCCCCCTCGACCTGGTCGAGCGATACCGCCGTCAGAGCGTTTCCGCCTTCGAATCTGGCGTGCCGGAGCATGGCCATGGCATCGCCGCCGTTATCCCCTTTGCCGCAGAGCGCGACGATGCGGCAATCCTCCGGAAATTCCCGGCCGAAATTTTTCCGCATGTCCAGGGGTGCATGTGAAGACATAGAAGACACATGCGGAGGCATTCGCAGAGGCGCGCGCGAGCGCATCTCCCCGCAGAGCGCGTCCCACAGTCGAAGCGAGGCTTTTTCCATCAGCTGCAGCGAGTTCAGCCCGGCGGTGCGTTTTGTCTCGGCATCCAGTGCGGAGGCTTCCGCGCAAGATATCAGCCTTTTCATCCTTAACGCTCCTTCGGGTTTGAGGCCGCAGCGGCCGAAGCCGGGCTTCCCAGGTTCCAATAGGAAACCTTGATGCCTTCCGGCATTTCCACGAGAGCGCTGAGAATACCCTCCGGCGACAGGCGCATGTCGGGTACGCTCAGGGCTCCTGCGGGCAGGTCAAGTCGGAAACGCCGTTGCAGGGCTCCGTCCGCTCCGATCCGCTGCAAGGTCACCACGTTTCCGCTTTCCGGCGCCGTTTCGACGAGAATGTACGCCTCCCCTATTTTTCCGAGGAGGCTGAGCGCCGGCTCGGCTTCGTCCGCATCGGCAAGGGGAATTTCATCGAGTATCGAGCCGGTAGTCATATCGATTTCAAAAATCCGTGAACCCGCGAAGTCGATCGAATCGATCGAGCCTGAAGCCGCATCGACGGTTTCGAAGCTGTAATCGCATTTCAGGGCCAGGCGCGGCGACGCGGCGTCTCCCGACGGAATTACCGCATCGGGGTATGTCCGGATTTTTCCCGAATCCCGTCCGGCGAGTACCGTTTCCGACTGCGGCAATGCGTCGCGGGGAAAACGTACGATGTTGCGCAGGACACCTTCGGACGAAAAGCGGTGCGCCATCACGACTGTTTCGGAAGACGACACAACGACGATGTCGTCTCCGTCGACCGCATAAATTCCGAGAATGGCCGGGAAAGGCGTTCCGCCGCGCCCCTCCTGTCCGAGATAGGAGAGTTCGAGCCCGCCTGAGCCGAAACGCCGCACCACTCTGTCGCACCATGCTTTCGAGGCAGCATCGTATACTCTCGCGCCGGCAGGGAGGCGATCTTCAACGTAAACCCGCTGGAGAGAATCGATGGCCAGGTCGCCCGGCGCAAAATCTTCGAGAGCGACCGCATAGCGCTCCACCGCATAGCGGCTGGAGGCGGTTTCGGGATCTTCGTTCTCTTCCGACGCGGGAGCGAGAAGGAAAGGGGTTGCCGCGCGGTCGGGATCGTAGAACATGGCCAGGACATCGCCGTAGGAGGACAGGCGCAAAAGCTTTCCGCCCTGGCCGTTCGAAATATGAAAAATGCCTTCGCGCATGGCGACACGCAGTTTCCCCGGCGGAGCGCCGGTCGAGCCGGGCGTCAAATCTATCTGCGTTTCACCCGGTCCGTATGCCAGATCGAACAGGTCTTCCCGCTGGGCTCCGCGCAGTTCGCTTTTCCCCGAGCAGGAGGCGAAGGAGAAAAGTATGGAGAAAAGGATACAGAGCGCGAAACTGGTCGCCGCGCACGCGTTGCGGGGGAAAGTCATCGCGACATTGTCGGACCTGCGCAGGTCCCATGTCAACGATGGCGCCGCGGGAAGGCTAAACGAGCGCCAAACCTTGACCCGGAAGGGCTCTGAAAGTATCCTCAAGCCCATGGCAATGAATCTCCTCGCGGCGCTCGTAGGCTCCAAGAAGGAACGCGACATTCGCGCCCTCCTCCCCCTCCTCCATAAAGTAAACGCTTTTGAACCCTGGGCCATGTCCCTGCCCTCGGAAGCTTTTCCCGAACAGACCGCAGCCTTCAAAAAAAGGATTTCCGCGGGCGAGAGCCTCGACGATATCCTGCCCGAAGCCTTCGCGCTGGTTCGGGAAGCGGCGCGGCGGGTTTTGGGCGAACGGCCTTTTGACGTGCAGATCATGGGCGGTATCGTCCTCCACCAGGGCAAGATCGTCGAAATGAAAACCGGCGAAGGAAAAACCCTTTCTTCCGTCGCTTCGGCATATCTCAATGCCCTCAGCGGAAAAGGCGTCCATATCGTTACCGTCAACGATTACCTCGCCGAGCGCGACTCAGGCTGGATGGGTCAGGTCCATCGCTTTCTGGGATTGAGCGTCGGATGCATTCTTTCCCGCATGGACAACCCCGCGCGCAAGGTCGCTTACGCATGCGACATCACATATGGCACCAACAATGAACTCGGATTCGATTACCTACGCGACAACATGACCTGGACGCCCGAATCCCGGGTGCAACGCGGTCATTCCTTCTGCATCGTGGACGAAATCGACTCGATACTTATCGACGAAGCGCGCACGCCGCTCATCATTTCCGGCCCGGCGGACGACGACACTGTCAAAGTCGGCGAAGTCAACCGCATGGCCGCCTCTCTCGAAGAAGTCAAAAAAAACCCCGATACGGGCGAATATCCAAAAGAAGAGGAAGGCGAAGTCTCCGAAGGCGATTTCCGGATCGATGAAAAATCCAAGCGGATCATGTTCACGAGCCAGGGCCTCAACAGGATAGAGGACCTGCTCAACAAGCGGGGCATGATCAAGGGAAGTCTTTTCGACGAAGGGAATTTCGAGTTCGCGCATTACTTTACGCAGGCGGTCAAGGCGCGCGTACTCTTCGAAAAGGACGTCGATTACGTCGTCCAGGACGGGATGGTTCAGATCGTCGACGA
>JBDKUJ010000004.1:0-2567 GCA_039679665.1 Rectinema sp.
ACTCCGCGGGCGGAATTCCTCTCCTGTATCTGGGGGACGAACTCGCCGCCGAAAACGATCCCGACTGGGACAAGGACCCCGATCACGCGGGGGACAGCCGCTGGGCGCATCGTCCGCGCTGGCAGGAAAGTCTCGCCGCGGAACGGCGCGATACTTCCACGGTGACGGGAAAAGCGTTCGCCGCCTTCACGCATATGGCCGCCTTGCGGGCATCACATCCGGTATTCGGGGTTCAGGGACTCGAAGTACTGGAGTCGGAACATCCTTCGGTGCTTATCTTCCGCAAAAAACTGAAAGGTGAAACGCTCATCGTAGCGGGGAGTTTTTCGGAATCAGGGATTGAATTGCCTCCGCCCGGTTTTCTGTCCGAACCTGCGATCGATCTTCTGTCGGGCTCCAGGTACTCGCCCGGCGAATCCCTGTCGTTCGAACCCTCTACCCTGCGATGGCTGTATTCTACTTCACCGTGATCCTGAAGCCCGCCGCGGCAGTCACGGCACCGCCAAGGCTGCCTACCAGCCCCGCTAGTCGCCGCCCCTGCCGCGCCCCTGCCGCACGGTCACAATTTCGGCAAGCCCAATTCCTTTCCGATCCGCACGAGCTTCGCGAACACCGGCTCGGACAGGGGTACGCCAAGTCTGTCGCTCTCGGACTCGCGTTCCGATTCGGGAAGGCCGGCGTACAGGACCCTTTCCTCTCCCTGGGCGGGAGGAGTCGCGCGCAATTCCGCGAGCATCGCGTCCATATCGCGCCTGAATTCAACGGGATCGCGGAAGGAAGAAATCCGGATCGCGCCGAAAAAATGACTGACTCGGGCCGAGGAAGTGGGCGTATCGTACACGGCGGGGCCGGAAGGCGCGCCGGAAAGCACCGCGCAGAGTATGTCGACCATCACCGCGAGACCGTAGCCCTTGTGGCCGCCCAGCGCCGTGCCCAGGCCGCCCAGGGGCAAGATTCCGCCGCCAGTTCTGTGCTGCAGCCCCTCCAGTACCCCGGCCGCATCATGCGTCGACCTGCCGGAACCGTCGACCGACCAGCCTTCCGGCAGTGTTTTGCCCGATCGCTCGTATACTTCGACCTTTCCTCGCGTGACTACAGTTGTAGACATATCGAGGACGAATGCGCGTTCCTCTCCGGCTGGGGCGGCGAACGCAAATGGGTTGGTCCCGAACATCGCTGCGCTGCCGAAAGTCGGCACACCGAGCGCCGCCGTGTTGGTGGCCGCGATGCCGATCATGTCCTCGGCCAGTGCCATCCGCGCATAATATCCGGCGATACCGAAATGATTCGAATCGCGTACGCAGCCGAACGCGGAGCCCGCGGATTTCGCTTTTTCAATGAGCCTGCGCATGCTGCGCGCAGCCACCGGCGCGCCCATGGCGCCGTGCGCGTCCACCACGAGCGAAGAGGGGCTTTCCATCAACGTTTCCTCTTCCGCATGCGGCACCATAAGCCCGGTCCGCAACCCCTCGACATAGCGCTCAATGCGGGCGACCCCATGCGAGGGGATTCCCATGGCATCGGCCACGACCAGAACCTCGGCGGCTATCCGCGAATCCTCATCCGAAAGCCCAAGCGTCCGGAACACGGCCGAGCAGAACGCTTCGAGGACCTTACGGTCGATTCTGACCATTGTGTCGACCATTATCTCCCCTCACTGCCTGCCCGCATCGAGTCCGCACCCATGCCGGCAAGAAAATCATCCGCATCCCGAACCGAAAAAAAGACGAAATCGACGCGTTCGGGCAGGGCCTGCGCCCCGAGATGCCGGGAGACGGCTTCGAAGGCGACACGCGCGGCTTTCTTCCGGGGATAGCCGTAGACACCCGTAGACACGGCAGGAAACGCGATCGTCCGCAATCCTTCCCCGGCCGCGATCCGCAAGGCTTCGCGATAGCAGGACGCAAGCGTCTCCGCTTCACCGCGTCCGCCGCCCGCCCATACGGGCCCCACCGTGTGGATGACCCGCGCCGCATGCAGCTTTCCCGCGCAAGAAGCCACCGCCGCGCCAGCCGGAAGACCGGCTTTGAGGGATGTCGCGCGCAAAGTCCTGCACGCTTCCAGAATCTCCGGTCCTCCGGCCGCATGGATCGCCCCGTCGACACCGCCGCCGCCCGAAAGCCCGGAATTGGCGGCGTTGACGATGGCGCCGCCCTCCCAGTCAGTGATGTCGCCGACGAGAACGCGCATGCGCCCCCCGGGAAACTCCCGTACGATCCGCATCCTCATCCCCCCAGGATGCTCGCGAGCGCTATGCCGAGATAATTCCCTGCCGCATAGCCAATTATTCCCGTAGTGATACCCGGTACGAGAAGATTTCTGTTCTTGAGGGCGACGCAGGCGAGGCCTACGAAGGGCGGTGAATTGATCGTCGCGGTCGAAACCACGAGCATCGTATCGACATCCACCTTGAACAAGGCGCAAAGCACGGCATGGAGAAGGAAGGTCCCGAACAGGACGACGGCGACGTACAGGAAATACTCCGGCGCGGCGCCCAAGAGAACGCGGAAATCGCCCATCGCGCCGACGGCCAGGCAGAACACGTAGAGCACATATTCGCCCGCCGC
>JBDKUJ010000005.1:0-4352 GCA_039679665.1 Rectinema sp.
CGGGATCCCTCCAGTGACGGATCGCGGTTCCGGCCCGGGACAGAAGCGACGCGAGTATCCCTCGCCCCACGTGACCCCGAGGCAGGTATTCCCATGTGTCGACGATAGCCATGCAATACCAGCCGAGCGCCCTTCCCCAGGCATGGGGCGAACGTCCGGTTTCGGGATCGGCCCATGCCTGTGAGCGGGATTCATCCCAGGCGTGATGCAAAAGACCTGTCAGGGGGTTTTCGGTATGTTCCGCGACCGATACGAACTGGGCGACCACGTCATCGAAAACGGCTTCCGTTTCGCGCGAGGTGGCGGCAGCGGCAGCGGCGGCGATCCGGACCCTGAAAGGCTGAGCCATGTAAAGCCCGTCGAGCCAGACCTGGCGCGGATATATCGCTTTATGCCAGTAGTTTCCCGAATCGGTCCGCGGCTGGGTAGCAAGCTGGTCTTCGAGGGTCGCCACCGCGCGGGCGAAGCGTCCGTCGCGATCCCGATGCGCCAAATCCAGAAGGAGTCTGCCGGGATTTATGTTATCGAGATTGTAGTCCTGCGCTCGATATTCCGCGATTTTTCCGTCCCGATCCACCAGCGATTCCGCCGCGCCCAGCACTGCGGCGGCCAGCGCCCCATCGTCCCAGGCTCTGGCCGCATACAGGGCGGCATAGAGGAGAAGAGCATGTTCGTAATGCCACCGTACGCCTTCCCGAAGGAGGCTGTCGACCATCGCCCTGGCAAGGGCCAGGCCGGCCTCCCTCCCGGGAGCGGCGGCGCAGATCGGGGAATCCATGCAGTCACCTCGGGAAGTCCGGACCACCATGCCAGCTGCCCGTAGAGCCGCCGGCATGGTGGTCCGGGCGTTACATCAATCCAGCATGCCCTGATCGATCAGTTTCGCTTTCGCGGCCTTTTCGACGTCTTTCGCTCCAAGCTTGTCCATGCCAGCGATGAAGTCGGCCCAAGTCTGGTCGTTGAGAGGCTGTTGTCCGAGCGCGAACTTGACGAGGTTTTCGTCATAAAATCGCTTGAAATCGTTCACGTTGGACGGCGGATCGATCATCCCCGCGCCCGTGCTTTCGGTGTAGGGCGAATTCTTGAAGAAATTCCAGGTGGCCAGTGGGTCTATGGTCTTCCCGTTGGCGGACTTGTAGGACGGATAGCGGACCTTCAGCTCGATGTCGTTGTTGATGTAGACCATGTTGCGCAACTGGGTGAGGGGCTGCTGGGACTTGTGCGTGTAGGCCAGCTCGGCCTGGATGCCTTCGAGGCTGATGTAGCCCTTTGCGTCTTTCTTGAAGTTGACTCCCTCGACGCCGAAACCGCAGAGGTAATAGCCCTCGGGAGAAGCCATCCACTCCAGGAGCCGGGCGATCGCTTCCACCTTGCCCGCCTTGGCGGCCTTCGTCGAGACCGCGTAGATGCGCGCTCCCGCGATGTCCAGTCCGTTCGAGCTCTTTCCCCCGGGGCCGACGGGCGGCATGATCGGCACAAGTTCCCCGTTCGGGAAGTTCTTGTCGAAATCTTTGTAGTTGGCGGTGGTGTGAAGGGCCGCAAACTGCTCCCAGAAGATGCCGAACTTGCCTTGTTTCCAGCGGGCGCGGAACTCGTCCTTGTTCGGAGCGGTCCAGCTGGGATCGATGATTCCGGCTTCATTGATCTTGCGGATGAATTCGATAGCCTTGCGGAAGTTCGGATCGCGGAAGTTGAACTGGAACTTGTCCGCGCTTTCGAGATTCCACATGCCGGCCACGCCGAAGGCGCCCATGATGTAGTCGAATCTGCGCCCGAAACCCGCGGAAGAGAGGCCGGTGGACTCGTACCATGCGCCGAAGCCATAGGTATCATCCTTGCCGTTGCCGTCGGGATCGTTGAAGGTGAAGGCCTTGGCCACTTCGACGAGTTCGTCAAGAGTTTTCGGGGTTTTTAGTCCCAACTTGTCCAGCCAGTCCTTGCGGATCACCAGGCCTTCGACGCGGGGCATGGCTCCCGGATCGGGCAGGCCGACCAGTTTTTTGTTCTGTGTCGCCAATTTGAGCAGAACCGGGTCGGAGTAGTGGTCGCGCGTGCGGATGGGCATCATCGGCAGCATGGAATCGACCTGGGCCACAAGGCCCTGGCGTGCGATTTTCATGAGCATGTCGCGATTCACGCCGAAAATGTCCGGCAGGGAATTCGACGCCGCGGCCACGGATATTTTGGTATCCTGATCGGTTGGCGAAGAAGGCTCGAGCACCAGTTTGAGGTTGATGCCAAGCTTGTCGCGGATGATCTGGTAGCCTACCCAGTTGTCGGGCGGGGCTCCCGCCTCGGTCACTGCGCCCAGGGCCCAGAGTTCGATATCCACGAGCTTCTGCTGTGCGCCCGCGCCGAATGTAAGGACGAGCGCCAGGATGACGAGAAGAGGAAGACGCTTTCTCATCGGAAACCTCCTTAGGCAATATTGGCCGCGGCCGGGTTTCAGGGGTTTCAGCCCTTGATGCCGCCCGCGAGCGAACCTTTGACGAAATGCTTCTGTATCCAGGGATATGCCATCATCATCGGGACCATCGAGATAAAAATGCTTGCCGCCTTGAGGGACTGCACCGACGAAGTACTGAACGCGTCATACTCGACGTAGTCGTTCATGTTCACGCCCATCAGGATATTGCGCAGGAGCACCGGCAGGGGCTGCAGCTTCTGGTCGTTCAGGTAGAGCATGGGGTTGAAAAACTCGTTCCAGTGCCCGACGGCGTAGAAAAGGCCTATGGTGAGCAGGATGGGTTTGGAGAGGGGCAGGACGATCCTGAAGAGGATTTTCAACTCGCTCGCGCCGTCGATACGGGCCGCTTCGGTCAGGTCCTGGGGAATTTCCATGAAGAAATTGCGCATGATGAACATGTTGGAAATGCCGATCGCCCCGGGAATCATCACCGCCCAGAGGGTGTTCTGCAGACCGAGGCTCGTCACGACGAGGTAGCTCGGGATGAGTCCCGGGTTGAAAAGAAACGGTATCATCACGAAGATATTGAGCCATTTCCGTCCGGGCAGGCTCTTCACGGACAGGGCGTACGACATGGGGACTGTCATGATGAGGTTGATCGCGGTGCCGCCCAGGGTGATGACCGCGCTGTTGCGCATCGCCCGGAGAAATGCGGGATGGCTCAGGAACTGGGCGTACGCGTCGAAGGTCCAGTCTTTCGGACCCACGAGAAGGCCGAAACTGTTGTCCAGGTGGCCGAAAGGCGTGAGCGAGAGCATAAGAACGCGCCATAGGGGCAGAAGAACGACCAGGAATATGACGGCGAGATACAGATTGACCGCTATCTGGTAGAGAATCTCGTCCTTCGCTCCGGCTTTGCGCATCTGAGGCACCCTTTAAAACAGGCCCGAGTCGCTGTAGCGACGGGCAAGCCTGTTGAAGAACACGACCAGGAGGAGTCCTATGACACCTTTGAAAAGGCCGACCGCGGTGGCGAGGCTGAACTGAAAATCCAGGACACCCTGGCGGTAGACCCAGGTGTCGATGATGTCGCCCACGCTGTAGACGGGAACGGAATAGGTCATGAAAATCTGGTGGAATCCGGCATCGAGGATGGTGCCGAGCCGCAGCAGGGCGATCGTGATGATGACATCGGCGATTCCCGGCAATGTGATGAAACGAATACGTTGCAGTCTGGTCGCGCCTTCGACTTCGGCCGCTTCATACAGGCCCGGATCGATTCCTGTCATCGCGGCGAGGTAAATGATGGCGCTCCAGCCGGTTTCCTTCCACACGTCCGAAAGCACCGCCACCCAGGGATACCATTTCGGGTCCTGGAGGAATGCGATCGGTTTACCCCCCAGGGCCTTGATGATTTCATTTATCAAACCCTCGTCGGGCGAAAGCAGGAGAAGGAGGACACCATACATCACTACCCAGGAGAGGAAGTGCGGCAGGTACGTCGCGGTCTGTACGGTTTTCCTGAAGCGCCTCAGACTCGACTCGTTCAAGGCCAGCGCGAGGATTACGGCGAGCGGAAGCCCGATAAGGAGCTTTCCGAGCGAAAGGGTCAACGTATTGCGTAAAAGCTGCCAGAAATAGATCGACGAAAAGAAGGTCATGAAGTTCCGGAAGCCCACCCAGGGGCTTTTCCAGACGCCGTCGAGAGCCTGGAAATCCTTGAAGGCTATCTGGGCATTTACCAGAGGACCGTACTTGAAAATGATGAAATAGACGACAGGCGCGATGAGCATGAGATAGAAAGCTTTATGGCGCAGAATTTCGCCTGAGCGGGAATTTTTTTTCGGAAGCGCGGCCGACCTGCGCACGATATCCGTCATACAACCAGTATTCGGACCATATCCGAAATTTTGAAGCGCGTTTTTTGGATTTTTCCGACATTGTC
>JBDKUJ010000006.1:0-4937 GCA_039679665.1 Rectinema sp.
CCGGTCGACGGGCCGGTCGGGATATCGGGTATCCCTCAGGACGCGCAAGGAAAAAAAGGAGATTCCATGACCAATCGCAAGACGATCGTCGTGGCCTTGGGTGGCAACGCCATCATAGAAGAAGGCACCGAGGGTACTGTCGAACAGCAGTTTGCGAACACCAGGAAAAGCCTGGATGCGATCGTAGGGATGATACGCGAAGGCCACAAAGTCGTCCTGACCCACGGCAACGGCCCCCAGGCAGGCGTTCACCTCATCCGGAACGAATCCGCAAGCTCCCAGGTGCCGCCCGCCACGCTCAATGTTATTGTGGCCGATACCCAGGGTTCGATGGGTTATATGATCGCCCAATGCCTTTTCAATGCCCTCCATAAGGCCGGAGTCGATAAAGACGTCGTCACTGTCGTCACCCAGGTCGAAGTGGATCCCGCCGATCCTTCCATGCTCAATCCGACCAAGTATGTCGGCCCATTCTATAAGGCGGAGCAGGTCGAGAAGCTCCGCGAGCGGGGCTGGGTAATCAAGGAAGATCCGGGCAGAGGGTTCCGTCGCGTGGTCGCAAGCCCCATTCCCCTCGACGTGATCGAAAAAGACACCATCAGGGACCTGATCGATGACGGCAAAATCGTGATCGCGGTGGGTGGCGGCGGCGTGCCGGTCAGGCGCGAAGCCGACGGCACCCTGTCCGGAGTGGATGCGGTCATCGACAAGGACAGGGCATCGGCCCTTCTGGCCAGTTTGATCGATGCGGACGAACTCGTCATCCTCACCGGCGTCGACAGGGTGGCGATCAATTACAAGAAGCCGGACCAGCGCTACTTCGACAGGATGACCGTCGCGGAATGCGAAAAATATGCCGCGGAAGGGCAATTCCCGAAAGGTTCGATGGGCCCGAAAATCGAAGCGGCGTGCGATTTTATCCGCCGGGGCGGCGACAAGGTCATCATCACCAGCATGGAAAATGCGACTGCCGCGGTGGACGGAAAGGCTGGAACGGTCATTACGGCATGAAAAGGGATTATCCTTCCGCGCTTTGCCGCGCGGAAGGCTCTACTTACCCGGCAATTGAAAAGAAACCGCTTCGTCTGGAATGGACTTAGCCGTAGCGGCCCATTCCAGACGCTCCAATGGTTTTTCAATTGCCAGGTAAGTAAACTTGACGAGGCTCGGTCATTCGTGCTAGTTTTTCGCGAATCTTTCCTCTAAGGAACCACTATGAATTCCATTCTGTCGAATCTCTCTCTTCTCCAGACGACGAGCGCCGGCGGAAGCAGCACCGGCCAGATGGTGTCCACGCTTGTCACTTTCGGTCTCGTATTTGTGATTTTCTACTTCCTCATCATCCGTCCCCAGAACAAAAAACAGAAGGAAGCCAAGAAAATGATCGAAGCCGTCAAAAAGGGCGACAAGGTAGTCACTATCGGCGGAGTCCACGGCACCGTTCACACCGTCAAGGAAAGCACCGTCATCGTCAAAGTGGACGACGATACCCGCATCGAATTCTCCAAGTCGGCGATCGCTTCCGTTGCGCCGAGGAACGAGGAAAAGATCGAAGCCGTCGAAGAAAAAAAGCCGGCCGAAGACAAGAAATCCGTCGAAGACAAGAAATAAGGGACATCTGGACGCCGACCGGGTTCCGCACCGCAACGGTGCGGGCCAGGTCAGGAGCGCCCGCGAGGCATTCTTGCCGGTAGCGGGCGTAGTGTGCGTCCGGCCGACCACCATCTAGCTGGAGTTACCGGAATGAGCAAAACCCGTCGATTGATCCTTGTGATCGCGGTACTGGCAGTAGCCTTCGCCTTCATTTTCCCCACGATCCAGTGGTATTTCCTTACGCCTAAGGAAGACCAGGCCCTGGCTGTCGGTTCCCGCGAGCAAATCCGGGACTACTCCCGACGGATGGCGTATTCCGACCTCGCCGCGTTGAAGGCGAAAGCCGGGGCGGCGGACGCAAGCGACATTTCGCGCGATTACCCGATCGCAGTCGAAGTGGCCTCGAAGGCCTACAAGGTGAGTAAAAGCGCCAGGCCCAAGACATGGGACGCCTCCGCGGTCCTCGCCGCATTCCGGACCGAACGTTCCGCCTTCGACGCGATCGAAGGCAAGTACCGAGAGCGTGTCCTCGGCTTGAAAAGCCGCCACGGTAATGCGATCCAGCTCGGTCTCGACCTTTCCGGCGGCATGTCGGTAATCATCCAGGCCGATCTCAAGGCGCTTTCCCAGAAGCTCGGGCATGAGCTGTCCGCTACCGAGCGCACGGACGCCATGAGCCGCGGCATCGAAGTGCTCAACAGCCGCATCGACAAATTCGGCCTTACCGAGCCGGTCATCCGCCAGCAGGGCGAAGACCAGATCTACGTCGAAATTCCCGGTGCGGCCGATCCCGAAAGAATCAATTCCATCATCATGGGAAAGGGTAACCTGGGTTTCTATATCGTCGATTCGGAAGCCACGACCGCTCTTTCCTCCTACCTCGCAAGCAACCCCCTCGGCGTCGATGAACGTACGATGACGGTCACGCAAGCGGGAATCGTTCCCGAAGGCGCAGTGATCCGCAAGGTCTACCAGAAAGACAGCTACGGCCTCGACGAATTCACCGGTGGGTATATGGTGGTCGCCGCCGAAGCGGGGCTCGATGGAACGCATATCCAGAGCGCGACCGTTTCTTCCGATGCGATCACCGGTCAGCCCGAGACGAATTTCGTCCTCGACAAGGAAGGTGGCGACATCTTCTATGCACTGACCAGCGCCAACGTGAACAAGACGATGGCGGTGGTCCTGGACGACAGGATCAAGTCATCCGCCCGCATCCAGGAGCCCATCCGTGACTCGGTGCGCATCACCGGATTCAGCGCGGACGAAGCCAATTCCCTCGCGCTTCTCCTGCGCACCGCCGCGCTCCCCATCGAACTGTCCGTGGTCAGCCAGCAGGCGATCGGCGCTTCGCTCGGCGAAGATGCCATCGGGCAGGGCCAGATGGCCGTTATCATCGGTCTGCTGGCCGTGTTCGTGTTCATGTTCATGTACTATAAAGGCGCGGGCGTGAATGCCACCGTCGCCCAGGTGCTCAACCTTTTCATCATGCTGGCGATTCTTTCGGCCTTCAAGCTCACGCTCACCTTGCCGTCGATAGCGGGCTTCGTGCTGACGGTGGGCATGGCGGTCGATGCGTCGGTCGTCATATTCGAGCGCATCAAGGAAGAGATGAGACTCGGCAAGAGCAGAAAAGCGGCCATCGACGCCGGTTTCCACAAAGCCTTCTGGGCGGTCATGGATTCCAACATCACTACGATCATCGCGGCGCTTTTCCTGGCCCAGCTCGGCTCCGGCCCCATCCAGGGCTTCGCCGTTTCGCTCGCCATCGGCAATATGACGAGCCTCTTCACGTCTCTGTTCGTATCGCGTCTCATCTTCGATTTCGGAACCGACGTCCTCCACCGGAACGACGTCTCCATCAGCTGGAGGATCAAGTAAATGAAACGCGTTTTCCGTTTCAGCCGCTACTATCGTGCGGCCGCGCTGGTTTCGGCCGCGCTGATCATTTTTGGAATAGTCGGATACGCGGTCAAGGGCTTCAATCTGGGCGTCGACTTCCAGGCCGGCATCAACCAGACGGTCCAGCTGGCCTATCCGGCGTTCAAGCTCACGTATGAGGGAAAGGGCAACGCCGAATTTATGGTCGGCGAAACCGGGGCGACTCTCGTCTTCTCCGGAGCCGAGGTCGAAAATCGTACCGAAAGCTTCGATTTTGCGGCATATCCTTCGCTCGGCGAATTCGCCGCCGCGATTCAGACGATTCCCCAGGTGACAGTCGCGCTGGAACCGGGCGCGGAAGCCGCCGAGTCATCGCTTCTCGTGCCCACATACCAGGGCAATACGCTCCTGAGTTCCGCCGCCATGGTGATCCACAGGGCTCCCATGAACGATACGGAAGTTTTCGGTTCGATCGGTGAGGTTCGTGAGGCCTTGCGTGGAGCCGGAGAAGTATCCGTCCAGCAGGCCAAGCCGACTTCGCTGCAGCGCTATATCATTCGCGTCCAGGATGAGGGTACCGACAAGGCTTTCTTGCAGACCGCGCGCAGGCTCATCACCGGCAGCCTCGAGACAAAGTTCGGTGCGGACCACGTTGTCGTACTCCGTACGGATTATGTCGGAGCCCGCTATTCGCAGTCTCTCGCCAAACAGTCCGGGCTCGTTATTATCGGCACTGTCCTGGTGATCATGCTCTATGCGGGTCTCCGCTTTAAATTCCAGTATGGCTTCGCCGCCGTGCTCGCCATTCTGCATGACGCCCTTATCATGATCATGTTCATCGTGTGGACCCGTATGGAGTTCAACACGACCACGATCGCCGCCATACTCACGATCCTGGGCTATTCAATCAACGATACCATCGTTCAGTTCGACCGGGTGCGCGAAGAACGGAAACTGAGGCCGGGCGAGAAGTTTGCCGATGTGATCGATTACGCCCTGACCGTCACTTTCGGGCGTACGATCATCACCACGGCCACCACGATGCTGACGGTGCTCGCGCTCTTCTTCTTCACGTCGGGGAGCATGAAGGATTTCGCCCTGGCTCTGTTAGTGGGCATGGTGTCCGGCACGTATTCGACCATTTTCATCGCCTCGGGCTTTGTCCTCTGGTATGACGGCTTTTCAGCGCGCCGGAATTCCAGGAAAAGGATGAAGACCATTCCTGCCGCCGCCGAGAAAAACGTTTCGCCCGCGAAAGCCGGCGCAAAGAAGATCGCTCTGAAAAAGGCGGAGGGGAACTGAGTCTGCCCGACAGCGGTTCTGTCCGCTGAAATTGCATGGAAGAGCCGCTCCGCGAGGGGCGGCTCTTTACATCAGGGGCGAATTTCCTGTATATTCACTGCGTTCGGCGCCGTACCCAAGCGGTAAGGGAGAGGTCTGCAAAACCTTCATGCATCGGTTCG
>JBDKUJ010000007.1:0-2570 GCA_039679665.1 Rectinema sp.
GCGATGAGACCAAGCCCCTGAGCCGCTTCAAGGCGCTTTATCCTGGACAATGACCGGATTTTCCTGGTCAGTTTCGCTTCGATTTTCGGCGCTTCGGCCAGCTCAAGGATCTCTTTCTTTTCCTCTACGGGCAAATCGATCGACTGCTTCAGCTCGAAGTAGTTGCGGAACAGACGGCGGACTTTCTCTTTTTTCCAGTCCGTTCCGGCCTCGAAAAGTCTGGCCAGTTCGGCCAGTTCCCTGCTGCGACGCTGGGCGGAAAGAATGCGCTGAGCCTTGTTCGAAAGCGTCCGGAATACTACGACCGAGTCGTACCAAAGCATGAGGACGACCAGAACGAGGATCAGTTCGACCTCAAGGTTCATCTGCTCTCGCCGCCCGCCACGAGATTTTCCACGATGCCCAGCACTTCGGCCATCATGTAGGGTTTCCGGAGATAGTGGATTATTCCCAGACCTCCCGCTCTGACCACCGTTTTCTCATTCTTCAGATGGGAAAGAAGGACAAAAGGAATATCCTTGGTTCCGGATCGGTGCGACATCGCCTCTTTCAGGGCGAAAGCGTCCATCTTGGGAACCATGAGTTCGGAGATCACAAGGTCGTAACCTTCCTTGACGATTTTCTCCAGGGCTTCGGCTCCGTCTTCGGCCAGCGAAACGGAGTACGATGCGTTTTCGAGGAAGGTTTTCAATACGTCGGAGTTTACGGGGTCGTCGTCGACGACGAGAATGCGCGCTTTGGCATTATCAGCGACGGAGAGATCCGAACTGGTGCAGATCGTGTCGCCGCCGCGTTTTTTGGCCAGGCGCAGACGTCGTATGCCGACGTCGACCAGAGCGTTGCCGGCGATCGAGGGATCGGCCGATTCCCGGCGAATTTCGGCCACCGCCACGATGCCCGCCGACACGGTGATCGGCTCGATGAAAGCCTTGGAAGACTGGACTTTCTTTCGTATCGCTTCGCAAATCTTCAGCGCTTCGTGGAATTCGAGCCTCGGCAGCCAGAGGGCGAAAGTCGCGCCGTAGAGCCTGAAGGCGGGCTGCGTCGCGCTTTTCATATCCCTGAGAATGCGCGCCACCCCGCGCAGGATTTCCTCGACTTCCTTGGGACCGTAATGAAGTTCGATTGTCGCCATGCCTTCGTCGATTCCGAATACGGCGAGGCTGTCGTCTTCCACGCCCCCCTCGTCGAACAGCATCGCTACCTGTTCGTCGATGAAACTTCGGAAAAACGCTTCCGTATACAGGCCAGTCACCGCGTCACGCAGAAAACTGTCCTTGGTCTGCGACACGGTCTGGTTCAATTCGGTCATCATGCGGGTAAGCCGGTCCACTTCGCCCGCGAGAGCGGCGCTCGCTTTTTCCGCGTCGCTCAACGCGCCCATATAAATCGCAGGCTTCGAAATACTGAATTCCGTACAGAGGCGCGAAACGAGAGGCTCGAGCACCGTCAGCGAAGACATGCCTTTTTCGAGGTATATCGCTTCTGCGAGGCCGTTCCAGAGGGCCTCGCCGGTCACGCCGAAATCCACGATCCTGCGGGCCTCAGGATCGTAGGAAATGCCCAGACGTCCGACCACGGCGTCCCGAGTCCCGTCGCCGAAAAGCGCCCCGATGCGTACCAGCAACTCTTCGGCGGGAGTCTGGTAACCGCCCGATGCCGCGAGATTCTTTTTGATCGGCCGCATCATCGCGCCGCATTCCAGATCGCGCAACGCAAGGATGTGGCGCCGGACATCCTTGGCGATTATCGAGCCGTGCTGCGGAAGGATCATGTCGATATCCAGCCCCAGGAAAAATTCCATAACGGGCCGGAGGATATCGTTGGAAGGCATATAATGCTCGTGGAACGCCTTCATGCCCTCCAGATAGTCATCATCCGCATAAAGACTCCATCGTGCCGCGAAGGCTCCGAACAGATCGCTCGACAGCAGATACTTCGCACCTTTGTCGTAGGTGGCCACCGCGCCGGGAAAATGGAGATACGGTGTGGGAATGAACTGCAGCCGCCTGCCTCCGGCGAGCCCCAGCGAATAGCCGTGCTCGTCCACCAGGTAAACGGGCGATTTGACGCCGTAATACCTGACCAGGGACCAAGTCCGCCAATGAGTCACCACCGTGAACTTCATGCCGGCGGCTTCCATGACAGGTACTGCGGAGGCAAGATCGGGGTCCTGGTGATGCAGGACGACATACCGTACTTTTTCGAGAGGAACGATCGTTGCGATATTGTGCATGACTTCACTGGCGTCGAGTGTCGAGCCGGGATCGAACACCACGGCTTCGTCGCCTTCCACAAGCAAATAGGGATTACATTGTAGATTGTCCGCCAACGCTCTCGAACCGACCCAGTAGTAGCCTTTACCGAGTGCGAATTCCGGGTTTTCCCCTTCCATCCGGCGCTCCTTCGATACTCACTCGGTATATTAATCGGAAGCAGACGCCGTCCGGATTAGCGGAAACCCTTCGGATTGACAAGGCGACGAGGGCGTTCCACCATACTCCCATGCGCAACGACACCCTTATCGCGTCTTCATCCCCTGTGCCCGAGACAGTCTCGATCTATCAGAT
>JBDKUJ010000008.1:0-1504 GCA_039679665.1 Rectinema sp.
AATCCGAAGTGCCCGCGGATCAGCGGGAGCCTTTATGGCAAATGCTCGAAGACGCCGGATACGATCCTTCGTCCGCCGACTACAAGGCAGGGAAAAACCTGTCGCCCGTCGTCATCGGATTCACGGTAACCAAGGACAAACAGCTCAAGGGCGTCGAGATTCTGCAGTCCTCCGGCGATCCGGCCATAGATCAGGCTGTGTTGCACGGCTTCAAGCGCGCATCATTCTGGAACAAGACCGGCGACACAGTGCCCGGCAGATTCACGTATCGGTTCTGACCGCGCGGAACCTTTCGATGTGTTTTTGCGGGCGCCCCTCAGCGCGTGTCGCCCGAGTACTTTAAATGCAGATTTTTTTCGAGGAATACCCTGACCACATCGGGCGAAAATTGCGTTCCGGCTCCCGTAGTGATTTCGGCGAGGGCCTGTTCCAGCGGAAGGGCCGCGCGGTATGGCCGTGAACTCGACATGGCGTCGAAAGAGTCCGCCACCGCGATAATGCGCGCCATGGGATCGATCGCCTCTCCGGCCGCGCCGTCGGGATAGCCGCCGCCGTCCCATCGTTCATGATGCTGGCGTACCGCCTTGATGCAGGGCGCAAAAAATTCCACATTCGACAGGATTTGTGCGCCGATTACCGGATGCATTCTGATCACGGCCAGTTCGGCGGGGTCCAGAAGCCCATCCTTGTTGAGCAGCTTTTCGGGAATCCCGATCTTGCCGATGTCATGGAGAAGCGCGGCATACTCGAGATGTTCGATGAGTTCGGGTTCCATTCCGATAGCTTTCGCCATTTCGACGCTCAGCATGCGGACGCGCATACAGTGTCCCTGAGTGTACATATCCTTGGCTTCGATGGTTTCGGCGAGCACTTTCACCGTTTCGATATTGGTTTGGCGCAGTTTCTGGTAGGCGTCGTTCAGTTCGGCGGTACGGATTTCCACTTTCTGTTCGAGCATCATCCTGTATTCTTCATTGCGTTTCATGGCGTCGGCGTTTTCGAGCAGACCTTCGCGGTAGCGCATCGCTTTCGCGATGACTTCGGCCAGCTGGTCGAGCCGGACCGGCTTCACTATATAGTCGAATGCGCCGTCTTTCATCGATTCGAGGCCATTTGCCAGATCGTTGAACGCAGTGAGCATTATCACGGGCAATAGCGGCTTCATGGCCCGGATGAGCGGAAGCGCTTCCTTTCCCGTCATCACCGGCATGCGGATATCAAGGAGCACACAATCGGGATCGACGGTGCCGGACGCGAGAAGCTCGATGGCTTCCTTGCCGTTCCGCGCCACCGTTACATGGTGGCCGATCCTCTGAAGCCCGAGGGAGAGAACTTTCTGCATTGCCGGATCATCGTCTACGACCAGTACACCGTGTGACACACTGGAGCTCATCTATATCCTTTTTACACGGGTCGGCGAAGAATCCGCCCGCGTTCCTCATCATTCCCTTCGCCGTACCGACGGAAGGAGGAAAGGCGTACTCTTTTTGTAATCGTCATACCC
>JBDKUJ010000009.1:0-4859 GCA_039679665.1 Rectinema sp.
CCGCGGGTTTGTCGCCCGAATCGAAGCCGATCGCGACAGCAGGGCGTTCCTCCGTAAGTCGTACCGCCAGCCGTGGCCTGTCCGCCGCCACGAAAATCACTCGCAGAAAATCGGCCGGAAATTTCGAGAGAACAGCCCGCGCTTCTCCTTCCGGATCGAGCGATTCGTTCTCTCCCTGGCCCAGCCTGCCGATATACAAGCCCATCGCCGCGTCGGGCCCGTTTTCGCCGCTCCCGTTTTCGGCGGAAGCGGTACCGTCTGGCGCCATTTCGGTGCGGTAGGCCGACACAAAAGCATCGAGAGCCGACGAAGGCCTGAAGTCTGTCTGCGCGAACAGTATGGCGCAGGCGGCGTTCCCGTCGCCTGAAGACCGTCGTGCTCCTATATAGCGGCCCACGGCCCTCCCGGCTTCTGCGTATGCGGGGTCCGGATCGTAGTCGACCGGGACGATTTCCGCGCGTACGGATTTTTCGGCCGGCAGGAAGACCTGATTGGCGAAAGATCCGCCGAAGGGAACGATCAGTACCGGCCTGCGCTCCTGTGGAGGCGCAGCGGCATGTTCGGCGGCGTCGATATCGATATTTTCGATGTACTCGATGGCGACAAGAGGGCTTGCGATGGCCACTTCTGTCGCTGCATCCCTGCCGCGCTTTGCGGCGGAGTCCGCCAACGCCCGATCGAGGGTTCCCGATACGGCGGAGAGCCGGACCGTGCCCGGCAGCGCAAGCTCGGCGTCGCTTTTCGGCACGGTTTTTTCGCGTGCTATACGTGCGATACCGGAGGGGGAAAGCAGTGACTCCGAAAGGGCGGGATGGAGCGCAGCGAATGCTTCGTCGAGAACAACCGGGATGTCGCCGGAAATTCCGGAACATGAGGACAGGGGGATCATGGATGCGGTAAACGCGACAAACGCGACAATCACGATGAGCGCCAGGTGCGATACGGCACCCTTGTGGGGCTGGTTCGTCGCGGAGCTTGCGGAAATGGGCACGGAGAGCATCCTAGCCCGCGGGCCTTGACTCGTCCATATGCCGATTCATAAGATAAAGCCGCCCGGAATAATGCTTCCGTTCTGCTTCAACATTCCGTTCCGGATCTCATCCTGCCTCCCGAGGAGCGCGAAATGACCAGCTATAAAGAACTCGGTCTCGTGAATACCGTCGAGCTGTTCAAGAAAGCCGTCGCTGGCGGCTATGCCCTGCCGGCCTACAATTTCAACAACATGGAACAGCTCCAGGCCATCATCCAGGCCTGCGTCGAAACGAAAAGCCCCGTCATCCTCCAGGTTTCCGCCGGCGCCCGCAAGTACGCCAACGCAACCCTTCTGCGCAATATGGCCCGGGGAGCGGTAGAATACGCGAAGGAACTCGGCTATGCGATCCCGATCGTCCTGCATCTCGATCATGGCGACAGTTTCGAACTCTGCAAGGACTGCATCGAAACCGGCTTTTCTTCTGTCATGATCGACGGCTCCCATCTTCCCTACGCCGAAAACGTCGCCCTCACGAAGAAAGTATGCGAATTCGCCCACTCCCGTCCCGACTACGTTACCGTGGAGGGGGAGCTCGGTGTGCTGGCCGGTGTCGAAGATGAAGTTTCCGCCGAGCATTCCAACTACACCCGGCCCGAGGAAGTCGAGGACTTCGTGAAGAAGACCGGCGTCGACAGTCTGGCCATTTCGATCGGTACCAGCCACGGCAGGGCGAAGTTCCGCCCCGAGCAGTGCACCAGGACGGCCGACGGAGTGCTCGTACCGCCTCCTCTGCGCTTCGACATCCTCAAGGAAATCGAAAAACGCATTCCCGGTTTTCCGATTGTTCTCCATGGTTCTTCGTCCGTTCCGATGGAATACGTCAGGATGATCGAAAAATTCGGCGGAAAGCTCACCGACTCCGTGGGTATCCCCGAAGAGCAGCTCCGCAAGGCTGCTACATCCGCAGTGTGCAAGATCAACATCGACTCGGACGGCCGTCTTGCGATGACCGCGATGATCCGCAAGGTTCTGTCCGAAAAGCCGGACGAATTCGATCCGCGCAAATTGCTCGGGCCGGCCCGCGACGAACTCAAGAAGCTCTACATGCACAAGAACATCGAGGTACTCGGATCGGCCGGAAAAGCCTAAAAGCCTTTCGCGGGGACATCGATTCAGCCTTCCTGCGCCGGTTTTGCGAGCCCGAACAGCCGCGGAACCGGTTTTTTCTCCCGTGGAACGGCTTCCGGAGCCGGGTGGGTCTTTACCTGATTCGTTTCCCTGTGATAAAATCCGCCTCACGATCAGGCCCGCGCCTTCCCCGCGCAGGCTTGAACGTGCAGCCGGTATGCGCCGTTCCCGTTTCGGCGCCGCGCCTGGCCATTTAGGAGGTCAGTTGGCAGACAAGGACTTGCGGATCAACGAGCAGATCCGTGTGCGTGAAGTCAGACTCATCGACGAAAAAGGCGAGCAGAGGGGCATCATTCCCACGCTCGAAGCAATCAGGATCGCCAGGGACATCGGATTGGATCTGGTGGAAGTGGCGCCGCAGTCGATTCCGCCTGTATGCAAACTCCTGAACTACGGAAAGTACAAGTTCGAGCAGGAGAAAAAGGTCAAGGATTCGAGGAAGAGGACCAAGGTCGGCGAGCTGAAGGAAATCCGGATGCAGCCCAAGATCGCGGGTCATGATCTCGACTTCAAGGCCGCCCACGTGCGCGAATTCCTCGAGCAGGGCTTCAAGGTCAAAGTGACCATCAGATTCCGCGGGCGCGAGCTCGCACATACCGAAATCGGCGAACAGGTACTGAAAAAAGTACTCGCCAGGCTCGAAGGCTATTACATCATGGAAAAGCTTCCAATCATGGAAGGGCGTTTCATGTCCATGGTGCTTCAGCCCAAGGCTGCCATAATCAAGAAACAGCCCGTACCTGAGGCTCTGGCCTCGGAAGCGGGGAACGAACAGGAATTTCCGGGAAGGACGGTATAGTATGCCCAAGATGAAGACCAAGAAAGCCGCCGCAAAGCGCTTTTCGCTCACCGCCAGCGGTAAGGTCAAGTACAAGAAAATGAACCTCCGCCATATTCTCACCAAGAAAACGACCAAGAGGAAGCGGAACCTCAGGAAGACCGGCTTTGTGGCCGCTGGGCCCGTTCACCAGATCAAGAAAAAGCTGCTTCCCAACGGTTGAGTCGCGGCAAGGATAGAGGAGAGACAGCATGTCGAGAGCAGTAGACGGTACCAGGCGGAAAGACCACCGCAAGAAAATACTCAAATTCGCCAAAGGCTATTGGGGCCGCAGGCATTCCAATTACAAGGTCGCGAAGGACGCGGTCGCGAAAGCCCTTTCCGACGCCTATAAAGACAGGCGCGACAAGAAAGGCACTTTCCGCACCCTCTGGATCGCGCGTATCAACGCTGCATGCAGGGCGCAGGACATTACGTACAGCCGCTTCATCGAAGGCCTCGCAAAGGCCGGCGTGACGGTTGACAGGAAGATGCTTTCGGACCTGGCCATCAGGGATCCGAAAGCCTTCGAGGCGGTGGTCCAGAAGGCCAAGACCGCCCTCAAGGTCTGACGCCATGGTCAGTCTCGAGCAAATCCGCGCCCTCGAGGCACGGGTCGAAAAGGCGGTCGTGCTGATCGACAGACTCCGTAAGGAGAATGCCGGTCTTGAACTGCGCCTCGCCGAGGTTTCGCGTTCGCAGGAACAGTCGAAAGCCGAAAGCGTCGAGCTCGAGAGAAAGGCGGCCGTCTCCGCGAGAGCGGCCGCCGAATCCGCGGCCAGGCTCGACGAGCTGGTCTCGAAGGCCAGGGCTGCGGAAGACCGCATCGCCGAGGCCGATCTGCGCGCCGCCGACGCCGAAGAGCGGGCGGCGGCATTCGAACGCAAAGCCGTGGCCGCGGAGGCGGAAGTCGCTTCCTATCGCGAGCGGGCGCTCGCGGCGGAACGAAAGGCTTCCGAACTCGACTCACGCGCCGAAGAGCTGCGCAGGGATCAGTCGCGCATCGAGGAAGGCCTCGTGCACGCCCTGGAAAAACTGGACGCTTTCGAAGATCTGGTGATGGGCCGGCCCCGCGAGGAAGGCCGTTCGCCGGAGAATGCGATCGTCGACGGCACCGAATCCGGAATGGCAGCTTCAGCCGCCGATTTTCCGGAAGAGGTTCCGTTCCGGTCCGAAAGCGATGGGGACGTAAAGGTGGAGGCGGCCGAGGAGTCCCCGACGGCCTCCGCTGCCCAGGAGCCTGCGTTTCCCGGAGCCGAACATGAACTCGATATATTCTGAGAAAGGTGAGGATGGCGTTTCCCACGTCGTCCCCATCGAACTGCTCGGCGTGTCGTTTTCGATCCGGACCGACGAAAACCCGGAGTATATCCGCGGACTGGTCGCCGAACTGAAAGCTCGCTACGCAAGGCTTTCCGCCGGCGGCAAGATAGTCGATCCCCTCAAGCTGGCGATTCTGACCAATATCCTGACGCTTGACGAAATGCGCAGGGAAGTCGCGCCCAAAGGTGAAGCGGGCAAGGAATTCGAGGCGTCGAGCCTGCTCGCCTCGCTGGACAGAAGACTCGGCGATCTCGGACTCTGACCCAAGGAGAATTCATGATAATGCCGCTCGAAGAGTTGATCGAATACGATGGCAATGCATACGAGCTCACCGTAGCCATAACTCGGCGCGCTTTCCACCTTGCGGTGCTTAAAACTCCGGAAGTCGAAAAGAACAACGGCAAAGTAGTGTCGCTCGCTACGCGTCAGGTGTTTTCCAAGCAAGTTGAGTACCGTTTCATCCAGAATTAAGGTACTGGTTCTCGCCGGCCCGACAGCCTCGGGCAAGACGGAGCTCCTCGACCGGATTTTCGGTTTGGGAGCTTCGGCGTTTTCCGG
>JBDKUJ010000010.1:0-9398 GCA_039679665.1 Rectinema sp.
AACTGTATTTTTCGGAAAAATTATGGCCGGATTTCGGTCCGCAGGATTTTACGGCGGCGCTCGAAGACTATTCGAAGCGAGATCGACGCTTTGGGGGAGCATCGTGACCAGAAATACCCTTCAGCGGCTTGCGCTTTTCGGTCTCGGCATCCCCGCCCTGATCGCCATAGTGCTCTTTTTCCCCTTCGCGCGCTACGGTGTGCTTGTCGTACTCGTCCTGATCCTGCAGACAATTGCGAGCTCCGAGATGATCACGCTCTGTTCCTGCGGCGGCAAAAAAATATCAGCCGTTCCCTCGATCATTGCCGCCGTCTTCACGGGATTGGCCGTGTATGTTTCCTGCATTTTCGAATCCACGATCCCCGGTTTTTCCACGCCGATGGAAATGCTCGGCTATGCATCCGTCATTTCCTTCCTTTTTCTGCTTTCACCCGCGGGGTTTGCGCGAAAAGAAGAAGCTCCCGACCTGCTGCGCAACATCGCGGCCAGAGCGCTCACCCATTTTTATGTCGGAATCCTCGGTGCTTTCCTGATAATCATCCTTTCGGACTTTGACTCGGGCCCCGCACCGATCTTCACTTTTCTGCTCATGACTTTCGGAAATGACAGTCTTGCCTGGCTGACGGGTACCACCCTGGGAAAACGTCGCGGTATCGTTCCAATGTCGCCCAACAAGAGCGTGGCCGGTTTTGTCGGAGGATTGGCCGGTTCGATCGGAGGCGGCTTCATCGCCGCGGCTATCTTCCCCGATGCCGGATTCCCCGGTTTCTTTGGCCTGCTTCTGTTCGGACTGGCGATGGGAGTCGCCGTCATAGCAGGTGACCTTGCGGAAAGCGGATTCAAGCGGTCGGCTGGAGTCAAAGACTCGGGCTCGCTCGTTCCGGGCAGAGGCGGCGTGCTCGATTCCATCGACAGCATTCTTTTCTCGGCCCCCGTTTTCCTGCTGCTGGCAAAGGCGATCGGCATTTTCTCCACGGGGATTTGAACGGTATGCCCACGAGCGTAATAGTACTCGGAGCCACCGGCTCCATCGGCAGGCAGACCCTCGACTGCCTGCGAGCCGCCGCGAAATCCGAACCGGGCAGATTCGAAATAAAAGCCCTGACGGCGCACCATAATTTCGAATCTCTCCGTGAAGCGGGCCGCGAGTGGCCGGGGGCGACACTGGTTCTGTCGGGCGCCGCCGGTCAAGGCGCCCCTTCGATTTCCCCTATCGAGCAGCTTCTTCGTACGACTGACGCCGATCTGGTGGTCAACGGAATTTCCGGAGCCGCGGGGCTCGCAGCCTCGGTGGCCGCGCTCGAAAGCGGTAAAAATCTCGCCCTGGCGAACAAGGAATCCGTCGTGATGGCCTGGGGCCTACTGGCGGATCGTGCCAAACGATACGGAAGAAAAATCATTCCGGTCGATTCCGAGCACGCGGCGCTGTTCCAGCTTACCGGACGCATCGGAACAGGCTCGATCGACGAGCTGTACATCACTGCGTCGGGAGGTCCTTTCAGGGACAGGGACCCTGCGACTCTCTTTTCGGTCACGCCTGACGAGGCGGCAAAGCATCCTACCTGGAAAATGGGCAGGAAAATCAGCATCGATTCGGCCACCCTCGCCAACAAGGGCCTGGAGCTTATAGAAGCCGTGCGCTTCTTTTCCATACGACCCGAACAGATCCGGGTGCTCGTGCACCCGGAAAGCATTGTGCATGCTCTTGTCCGGACCATCGATGGCGCACTTTATGCCCATCTTTCCGAAGCGGATATGCATCTCCCCATAGATGTGGCGCTGCATTGGCCGGAAGAGCGTCCCTGCCCCTTCGGCCGGCTCGATCTCGCCGGGAAAACCCTGCATTTCGCCGATCCCGATCCCCTGCGCTTTCCCATGCTCGGCCTGGCGCGTGAGGCCGTCACATCGGGTGAGGGGTTTACGATCGCCTACAATGCGGCCAACGAAATCGCGGTGGAAGCATTCGAAGCGGGGAAGATCCGCTTCACGCAAATCGCCGAACTTGTCGAACGTACGCTTGATTACGGATGGAATTCGCCCGAAATCGATTTGGGCGCTATATTGGAAAGCGATTCGGCGGCGCGAACACGCGCCCGCACCGTTCTCTCGGAGATGCGATGATTCTCAACGTGCTTCTTGGCCTTCTCGGTCTTTCGCTGGTGGTGGTAGTGCATGAGCTCGGACATTTTTTCGCCGCCAGGGCCGCAGGCGTCGAGGTGGAAGCTTTTTCGATAGGCTGGGGACCAAAACTCTTCGGCTTCAAACGCAAGACGACTGAATGGCGGGTTTCAGCCCTGCCGCTCGGCGGCTTCTGCAAACTCAAGGGCGAAGACTCTTTCAGACGGGCTCTGGAACAGAATCTCGACGAAATCCCCCGTGAGCAGGGCTCCTATTATACGGCCAGTCCCCTGCGCCGCATCGGCATTGGCCTTGCCGGCCCCGCCGCCAATCTTGTCCTGGCGGTGCTGCTTTTCACGCTTGCGGCCGGTTTCGGCGTTACCGTACATACGGCGCCCAACCGCATCATTCTGGCGAGCGGATACCCTGAGCTGAATTCCGGTGTTTCCGGCTCCGCCGCCTCCCAGGATTCCGCCACAGCTTTGATTCCAGCCAATCCGGCCGATCTGGCAGGTTTGCGCTCGGGCGACAGGATTCTGTCCATCAACGGAACGGCGATACGCGACTATTCCGATCTGCAGGAAACCGTCGGCCTGTCTCCCAACAAAAAGCTGAGCCTGGTGGTGGAACGCGAAGGAAGGCCGCTCGAACTGACGGTGACGCCGCGGCTCGACAAATCTTCGGGCATGGGACTTATCGGCGTCTATGCATGGACCGATCCTGTCATAGCTTCGATCGAGCCCGACAGCGCAGCGGAGATCGCCGGCATTCTTCCCGGCGACCGGATTGTCGCCGCCGAAGGGCGACAGATCGCCAACACGATCGATTTTTTCGATGCGGTCCGGGCAAAACCGGAACGCCTGGAAATCGAAGTGGAGCGTCATGGCGAAAGGATTCCGCTCGAAATGGTTCTCTCCTGGAATGAATCGGGCGAATCCGACGTCGGCCTCGGTTTCGGCATGATACAGCGGCTCGTCAAGGCCTCGAACCCCTGGCAGGCAATAACGATGGGCTCGGCCGAAACATGGAACACTCTGGTACTCACGGGCAAAAGCATCGGACTGCTCTTTTCCGGTGTCGACGTCCTTAAAGCGGTATCGGGGCCGGCGCGGATTACCTGGATGATCGGAAAGACCGCATCCGACGGAGTCAAGTCGGAAGGAGCCAATGGGCTCGTCCCCGTGCTCAAATTCCTGGGTTTCCTTTCCGCGTCGCTGTTTGCGATGAATCTGCTTCCGGTACCCGTGCTGGACGGCGGTCAGATATTGATGTTCGTCGTGGAAGGCGTGCGCAGAAGGCCGCTCAAGACTAAAACGATATACCGTTTCCAGTCGATCGGCACCGCGATGATCGCGGTTCTGTTCCTGGTTGCGTCGTTCAGCGATCTGCTGTTTTTCACCGCCCGCTGATCGAAGTCTGACTCCAGTCAGGCATCAGGCGGCTGGTTTCAGCCGCGATGGTCCATGTTGACGAATTTCGCGAATTGCGGCTTGAACCAGACATTCGTCTTGCCGATCGGTCCGTTGCGCTGCTTGGCGACGATCAGTTCGGTTTCGACCTGATCGGACCGTTCGTCCCTGGTTTTGTCCAATTCGCGGTCGCGGTGCAGGAAGATGATGAGATCGGCGTCCTGCTCGATCGAGCCGGATTCGCGTACATCCGCCAGGTTCGGCTGTTTGCCCTCGGCTTCGCGCTTGAGCTGCGAAAGGGCCACGATGGGGATTTTCAGCTCGCGCGCCAGGGACTTCAATGAGCGCGAAATGGCGGATATCTGTTCCCATCGGGGCAGTTCGGCGTTTTCGTGCGTAACCAGCGTAATATAATCGATGAATATCACCTTGACGCCGCGCTCGACGGTAAGCCTTCTGGCCATCGTGCGAAGTTCCAGGAGTTTCATGTTGGGCATGTCGATGATATACAGCGGCGCTTCGTAAATCCTGCCGGCCGCGGCCATGAGGTCCTCGTAATCCGACTGGCGCACCCTGCCCGCCCTTATCCGTTCGCCGGGAATTTTGGCTTCGGCCGAAATGATGCGCTGCATGATCGCCGATTCGGACATTTCAAGCGAGAAGAAAGCCGCAGGCGTCTTGTGGGTGATGGAAATATACGAAGCCATAGTCAGCGCCAGCGCGGTTTTTCCGACCGAAGGGCGCGCGCCGATTACGATGAATTCGGAATTCTGCAGGCCGGAGGTCATGGAATCGAGTTCCGTGAATCCGGTGGGAATGCCGGTGAAGGCGTCCGGGCTCGAATTCATTTTTTCGATGGTCAGCATCGTTTCGGGAATGAGTTCCCGCACCGAATGATACGAAGCCGCTTTCCGGTTTTGCGTGATGTCGAAAATGCGCGACTGGATCTGGTCCAGGATGGGCCCGGTTTCCTGCGAATCATCGTGCGCCTGCGCGACTATCTCCGAAGAAAGTTTCAGGAGACTTCTGCGTACCGACATTTCCTGCACGATGCGGGCGTAATACTCCACATTCGCGGAGGAAGGCGTCACCGAGCTCAATCCCGCGATATAACCGGGGCCGCCCGCCCGATCCAGCGTGCCCGCCAGGCGCATTTCATCGGCAAGAGTGATGAGGTCGGGCTTCATGCCCTTTTCATTGAGCGAAATGATGGCGGAAAAAATGTCGGCGTTGGCGTTTACATAGAAATCGTCGGGGCGGAGAAAGCGTACGACCGCGCCCAGCGCTTCCGGGTCGAGGAGCACTGCGCCCAGGCATGCCTGTTCAGCTTCGGGATGATGCGGGGGAACTTTGTCCTTGAGGACGCCGGGATTCATTCGCTCCCCTTTCCCCCAGACAGGGATGGCTGTGCCGTCACTCTGATGCGCCCGACGGCGGCTCAGAGTGACGGCAAAATTCTTCCGGGTTCGGGAAGCAGGCGATTCCTGAACCCGGAAGGATCACTACGCGAAACTGGAGTCGACTCAGTCGACCGAATCGACTCAGTCGATCTGTCCGGCAGCTACCGCGGCTTCGAAAGCGGCGGCCTGCTCCTCGATGGTCACGGGCTCGGCTTCTTCGATTCTGGGTTTGCGCACGCGCTCGCGGCGGGGTTTGTCCTCACCGCTCGCCACGGATTCGGACTTCACTTCCTGGCCAATGATGGATACACGGACGGTGGCATCTTCTTTTTCGTAAAGATGCACGAGAACCTTGTAGTTTCCGACGCTCTTGATGGACCGGCCGGGTACTTCCAGGCGCTTGCGGTCGACTTCGATGCCTTTCTTGAGCAGTGCGTCGGCGACGGTTACACCGGTCACGGCGCCGTACAGCTTTCCGTTGGCGCCGGCGGGCATGGTGATGGCCAGGTCCTCCGCCTCCAGTTTCTCCTTGAGGGAGAGGGAAGACTGGCGCTTGGCGGCTTTCAGCCCTTCGATTTCGGACTTGCGCTTTTCGAAAAGTTCCACGCTCCGGGTGCTGTAGATGAACGCCATCCCGCGCGGGAACAAGTAGTTGCGGGCATAGCCGGGAGCGACGTCCTTGACGTCACCGATTTCGCCCAGGTTGGGAACATCCTGGTTCAGAATGATTTTCATGCATTGGCTCCTTTGAAGGTCCGGTAGGGAATCCACGCTTCGGTAATACCCAGGAGCGGCAATGCGGCGGCCAGGACAAGCCCGACTGCCGGAATGAAGATTCCGGCGACTACGAGCATCGCGAGGCCGGCGCGTAGCGCCCGCGGGAAATTCCATCGCGTGGTGGTAAAATGTAACACAATGCCGAGACCCTGCACCGCAAAACATGCGGCCAGGCAGAGCGCGACATTCCATATGGCGACAGCGGCAATGCCTTCAATCCTGAAGACAAGCACCGCGAGTACGCCCGCCCACGCCGAAAGCGTGAGCCAAAGAAAGGCATGCGGCAGTTTGAGCCGTGAAAGATCGGTTGCGTCGTTCCCGGCCGCGCTCGCGGTTGCGGGGATTACGACAGCACCTTCAATTGCGGGGATTACGATAACACCCTCTGTTGCGGGGGATGCTGCGGCGCCATCGGCTGCGGCGACGATCGCCTGCGCCTGTTTCGCTTTCAGGGCCAAACGCGATCCCCACCACCAGCTTACGCCCAACAGGCTCAAGATAAAGAGAGAGAGACCGTAACTGAGCACTTTGCCCGCCTGCGCCACTGCCTGTCCGGCCATCGCTGCTACCTCTCCCGAAGCGGTGCCAGTGACACTCAGTGCCTCTGAAACGGCCGCCACGAGCCAGGCGGAAAAGTTCGCATCGGCGAGCACTCTGGCGAGGAAGGGCGCGACAAGGAGCGAAAGCGCGGCGGCGGCGATAAGTATCCGGTAGCCGGTTCCCAGCCTGCCCTTGCGCAGATTCACCGCGGAAATGGCGGCGAGAAGCGCGAAAGGAGGCAGGGTGCCTGCGCCGAAATACTCCGATACGGGAACACCGACCTGCAATGCTCTCACTATCTGCCCCGCCGCAATGACCAAAAGCGCTATGGCCGCGGCAAGAATCCCCGACTTCCACTCCCTGCGCGCGAATGCGTATTGCACAGGCAGCAGAAAGGCGAAAGAGAGGGCATAGGAGAGATACAGCAGCCCCGAAAGCAGACCCGCCGCCGCGATTGCGACGAGCGGATTTCCTTTTACGAAGCGCAGAGCGGTGGTCACGTCCGGGGCGCCTTATTTGGCGACGTAGGGCAGGAAAGCGAGAGCCCTGGCGCGTTTGATGCCCACGGCGAGGGAGCGCTGATGCTTGGAACATGTACCGGTGATACGGCGGGGCAGAATCTTGCCGCGCTCGGTCACAAACCGGCGCATCACATCGATGTCTTTATAATCGATCTGGAGTTTCTGCACGCAGAATTTGCAGACCTTCTTTTTGAAGAAGCCTTTGCCTCTGCGGGGGCCCGAGCCCCGTTCCTCGCCTTCCCGGCGGCTGTCGCCGTCGCGGCGGTTATCGCTCTGCTCACCTTCGGCCCTCGAAGGCCTGGTGTCGTTCATTTCTCTGGTATCGGACATCTTGGTTCTCCTGGTTTCGTTCGTGTGTTTAGAAAGGAATGTCGTCCGGGAAGTCGTCCGCGGGAGCGGAGGTCTGGGGCCTGCCGGACGCCGGTTTCGCCTGTTCACGCGAGCCGTAAGGGGCTCCGGACGCTGCGCCGGACGCTGCGGTTGCACCGCCGGAAGAAGATCCGCCGCCCTGGCCTGCACTGCCGAGCAATTGTACATCGTTGGCGGTGATGCGCACTTTCATGTGCGCCACGCCGTCTTTTTCCCAGCGATCCTGGCGCATGGAGCCATCGACCGCAACGAGTTTGCCCTTGGTCAGGTACTGATTGACGGACTCGGCGCGCTTGCCCCACAGATCGACGTCCCAGAAACT
This sequence comes from Rectinema sp., assembly GCA_039679665.1. GTDB lineage: Bacteria > Spirochaetota > Spirochaetia > Treponematales > Rectinemataceae > JBDKUJ01. The sequence goes on from JBDKUJ010000010.1 coordinate 7,457, forward strand.
GGGCTCGTCGACCCACTGGTCGGCCTTCTTGACGCGTGAACTGGTCGCTACCGAGAAAGAACATACGGCCTGACCGGAAGTCGTGTATTTCAGCTCCGCGTCGCGGGTCAGCCTGCCGACGAGGACAGCGATCGAAAGATCTCCCATAGTGCCGACCTCCTTGGTATCAGGCCTCGTTTTTCACGAAGAGATATTTGAGAAGATTGGGGTTGAGCTTGAAACTGCGCTCGATCGGGGTCACTTTCTGGGGATCGAGATTGAGCCTGAACAGGATGTAATGACCGCGATCCTTTTTTTTGATCGTATAGGCCAGGGGACGATCCCCCATATCCTCTTCCTTGACATCGACGGCACCTTGGCGTTCAAGTTCCGCGACTACCGAGTCCTTGCCGGCGCGGAAGACATCTTCTTCCGACGGCAGGACAACCACGAGTTCATATTGTCTCATTCAATTCCTCCCTATGGACTTGTTCCGCCTCCAGGGGCGGTTTGATCCGTTCCGGACGTTCGGCCATACGGCTCCGCGTTTACCGTAAACGGATAAAGAGGGCTTTGTTTTGTACCATGAAAGTCAGGACCGTTGCAAGCTTCGCGGGACCGGTGAGCTTGCGCCTTTCGTACGCTTTTTACATAATGGGGTGATATTGCGCCACTCGGATTTTACCGGAGGAACCATGCCCGATACCATAGAGCCCAGGGTCTTGAAAGGATTCAGGGATTACCTGCCCGAAGCGGAACTCGCCCGCCTGGCGCTTACGCACAAACTGGAACGGGTATTCGGGTCCTTCGGCTTCGTTCCGATCGATACGCCCGCCCTCGAGTACGCTGAAATCCTTCTCGGCAAAGGCGGCGGAGAAACCGACAAGCAGGTATATCGTTTCAAGGACCACGGCGATCGCGATGTCGCCCTCCGGTTCGACCTTACCGTCCCTTTTGCGCGATTCATGGCGGAACATGTCGATGCGCTGTACCTTCCCTTCCGCCGCTACCACATGGCGAAAGTCTGGAGGGGCGAAAATACGCAGCGCGGCAGATACCGCGAATTCATGCAATGCGATTTCGATATTGTCGGGACCGATTCGGCCGCCGCGGATGCGGATATCATCCTGACTATAGCTGAAGCCATGCGCGCACTCGAAGTCGGCGAGGTACGGATTCGCGTCAACCACCGCGGACTCTTCAACCGCTTCCTTGCGGTGCGGGGTGTCGCCGCCAAGTCCGTAGCGGTATTGAGGACAGTGGACAAGCTGGAAAAAATCGGCGCGGAAGAAACCGAACGCCTGCTCACTGCCGATATCGGTCCGGAAAACGCTCGGGCGGTGCTGGAATTCATACATCCCGAAGCGGATTTTTCCTCGACGCTCGAAAAAATGTATTCCGCATGCGGGGAAACCGATCCCGAAGCCCTTGCGGCGAGGAATCGTCTCGCGCAGGTGCGGGATATCGCGGAAGCGGCCGGCGCCGCGGCTTCGCTCGTGCTCGATCCCTCCATCACGAGAGGCCTGGATTACTACACGGGACTTGTAGTGGAAACGAGTCTCGCCGACATGCCGCAGATCGGTTCGGTGTGTTCCGGCGGCCGCTATAACGAGCTTGCCAGTCTCTATACGACAAAAAAACTGCCCGGTGTCGGCGCGTCGATCGGTCTGGATCGGCTTCTTGCGGCGCTCGAGGCGCTGAACCGCTCGGGCGACCGCCCGGAAGTTACAAAACTTCTGATCCTGAACCTTGAAGATCCGGCGCAGACTCAGATTCAGTCCCAGGCGCAGGCGCAGCGTGCCGCGGCAGCATTGCGGCGCCAGGGCATAGCGGTCGAAGTATTCCCCGAAGCAAAGAAACTGCAAGTCCAGTATGCCTACGCAGAACGCAAGGGAATCCCCTTTGCGCTCCTTCTGGACGGAAAAGCCGTCGAAGCGGGAAAGTGGCCTTTGCGCAACCTGGC
>JBDKUJ010000011.1:0-2018 GCA_039679665.1 Rectinema sp.
TCATCGTGTTCGAGGAAATCCAGCGCGACGACGGCAAAGGCGGCGATATCGCCCTCCTGTCCGTAGCCCTGGCGAAGGCCGGTTGGGCGATGCCGTGGAATTCGTCCGTCGAGTCCGGCGGCCAGGACGATCTCGCAGTGTTTTCACGCTACCGCATTCTGTCATCGGAAGCGGTCCTGGCCCCCGGCGAAGCGAAAGCATGGCCCAGGCCGGGCATCAGAGCCGAGGTGGACACCGGAGCGGGACATCTGCAACTGTACGGTTTCCATTTCAAGGCCATGTCCGACCCGGAATCGCAGGCGGCGCGTCTGCGGCAGGCGACGGCCCTGGCGGGTCTCCTGCGCACCGAAATCGGCGCGGGAATCGCCCCCGGCGCGGACAATGCGGACGGCATACACAACTCAGACAGCACAGACAGCTCAGACAATGCGGCCAACGCACTTATCGTGGTAGGCGGCGACTTCAACACGACCAATGCCGACGAGCTGTCAGGTCCCGGATCGACGCTCGCTCTGCTCCAGCTCAAGGACAACGCCGATCCTTCCGACGATTTCCTGGCGGCGAACCTGCGATATCTCCCTGGCATCCCGACCTATACGGACGAGCGCTATCGCAGTGTGCTGGACCATATCATCCTTTCGCCCGCGGCCGCGCGCAGCCTGGTTCCCGGTTCCGTCTCGATCGCGGAACTGCCTGAAACGAACGGGGCGGCGCCCCTTTCGGACCACCGCCCCGTACTGGTCGAGCTTTCGCTGCCCCTCCGCTGATCACAAGCACTGCGTTGCACAACACAGCGCTGCGCTGTGCAGTGTGCTGCCCCAGCTATTTCGCCGCGAGCCTGGCTGCCGCGGCGACAATCCGCGCGCACAGATCGGCGATATCCTTTTCCTCCACGCAGGAGAATGCCACGCGCAGGTATCTGTCCTGCATGGACACGGTGCCCACTCCCTCGCCCTGGAGCAGGGCGACGCGAAGCGCTTCGGCCGAGAATCCGGAGCATTCGAAACTCATGAAATAGCCGGAATTGAAGGGTAAAGGCCGAAAGCCCGCAGGCATGGACATCGACGCAAGCGCGGCCTTGAAGGCCTTGTAGCGCGATTCCAGAACGCTGCGATAGTGCGCTTTCTGCTCTTCGTAGCCCGGTTCCTCGAGAGCTTTCAGAAGGAGATGCTGTCCCATGCCGCTGGAGCTGGACACCGAGGATCTGATGACGCCCAGCAGTTTCTTGATGAGGGCATCGTGATGTTCGGGCGTAAGGGCTTTCCCCGCGAAGCTGACGAAACCGATGCGGAAGCCCCATACGTAGTCTTCTTTCGTGGGGCCGTCGGCCTTGACCGCAAGAATGTTCGGATGGGCATCGACCAGCCGGGCGAAAATCGATTCACGGAGGAGATTGTCTTCGTACTGGAGGCCGAAATAGGCGTCATCCGTGATGACGAGGAGATCCGTACCTTCGCCGGCGACGCGCACAAGAGCCTCGACGATCCGGTCGGCCTCGGCAAGCGTCGGCGTGTAGCCCGTGGGATTGTTGGGAAAATTGAGAATGCAGATCGCCTTGCCGCGGCGCGAGCCCGCATCCCTCAATCGGGTTTCCATGTCGGCGATATTGAAACCGCCATCCTTGAAGATTGGGTATGTGAGGCCGGCCGCGGTCTTGCGCTCCTCGATGATGAGCCTGTAATTGGGCCAATGCAGGTCGGGCACGACGACGGTATCGCCCGGCTCGACGAAAAGGTCGCAAAGATAGGAAACGGCGGCGGTAAGGCCGGGGACGACCACGGGTAGAGAAAAAGCCTTGCCGCGCAGGGAAGGATTCTTGGCTTCGATCGATTTTTTCCAGCGAGCACGCAGTTCGGGTACGCCGCCGGTGGATGCGTATGCAACAGCCTCGCGGGGACTGAGCGAAGGCAGGGCACGCTTGAGCGCGTCGAGCATCATCGGCTGTCCGTGCTCATAGGCCATGCCGATGGTCGCATTGTAGAGCTTCGCATCCTTGTCCGATTCGGCGCTCTGCGAAA
>JBDKUJ010000012.1:0-7005 GCA_039679665.1 Rectinema sp.
GACCGCAACGCCTTCGCTTCCCCGGCCGATCCGACCAAGGGCAAGACTCCGAAGAGCGATAAGGCCATCGCCGATACCAAGCTTGCCATCCTCAACAGGAATTTCCGCAAGGCTATTTTCTTCGGTATGGACAGGCCCACGATCCTCGCCCAGCGCAACGGAGAAGTGAACAAGCTCTCCGCGATCCGCAATTCCTACACTCCGCCCGAACTCTCGGCGGACAAGGCGGGCAAAGACTATCAGAAGTACGTCGAAGACGCTCTCAAGGCCCGCAATCCCGCGGACTTCCCCGCTTCCTTCAAGATCGACGACGCGCAGGATCCCTACTACAACCCCACCAAAGCCAAGGCTTACATGGCCAAGGCCAAGGCCGAGCTTTCCGCCAAGGGCGTGAAGTTCCCCGTTGAGCTCGATACCGCAACCGATGTCACCTACACCAAGGGCTACAAGATGGACCAGTCTCTCAAGGCAGGTCTTGAGGCCCTCTTCGGCACCGATACCATCAGGGTAAACGTCGTCGAAATGGATACCGACAACGCGGACGCTTCCACGTACTTCGCCGAAACCGGCGCCCAGTCCAACTTCGATATCGGCAACAACACCGGTTGGGGCCCCGACTATGGCGATCCCTACACCTTCCTCCAGACCCTGCAGCCGGTCGACGGCGCCATGCTCACCTACATCGGTCTCGATCCGGTGGACGAAGGCAGCGACAAAGCGGCGGCCACTGCGATCGGACTTTATGACTACAAGGTCAAGGCGCTTGCCGGCGATGCCGAATACAAAGACACCGTCAAACGGTTCAAGCTCTTTGCCGCGGCGGAAGCGCAGATCATCGATGACGCGGTGATTCTTCCCTACATGTCGTTCGGCGGCGCGTTCAGCGTTACCCGCGTCGTGCCTTACACTGTCGCCCGCAGCCTCTACGGCTCGGATGCCGACAAGTACAAGGGCAGAATCGTAGGCGACAAGGTCATCACCATCGCCGAGCGCGAGAAGCTCAAGGCCACGTGGGAAAAAGAAAAGACGGCCGAGTACAAGAAGCTCAACGCCAAGAAATGAGTTGATCTTCCTTTCTCCGGACCGATGATTCGCCATGCGGAAGCGATTTTGCTTCCGCATGGCTTTTTCCACTGCTACCGGGGAAAGGGCGCGCGACGAGATTATATCGAAAGAAGACAAGATTCCCGTGAATACCGGCCGGTCAAACCGGACCGGCGGCGCTAGGTGGTGCCGAATCGCGATGGAATCGTCAGTGGGGTTTCATGAAAGGGTACATCCTTCGAAGGATATTCCAATCCATCTTTTCCGTTCTGATAGTGACTTTATTGACAGTCTTTCTCGTGTATTCATGTATACCGCGTCAACTCGTGTTCAAGGGCGATCAGACCCTGCCGAAGTTGATGAACAAGCCGGATGAATATCACGATTACAAGTACCGGATATGGGAAAGCCTGGGGTACCTGGATTATGTGACCCAAAAGGAATACGCGCAGTCGGTCTTCGGCAATGACTCGCCGCAGGTCAGCGAATCCCTTTTGCCCGGTTCGGATTTCTACGGCACCTTCAAGGCGGATTTCGCCGCAAAAGGTTATAAGGTCGAAATACAGCCGGTTACCTCCTACCTGTATGCCACGAAGGATGTGCCTTTGCTCTCGCGCGTCTTCAAGTGGTATGGGCAATTGCTGCAGGTGGATCATCCCGGAAGAGTGAAGGATCCAAACAACCCCGACATGAAACGCGGTTACTATTTCACGAAGGACTGGAGCGGGATGCCCGCGCTGGCGGCTTCGGGAACCGTGTACAAATATCAGCTTTGGATAGACGGAAGATTTCCGTTTCTTCATCAGAACATTTTCAAGCTGAACTTCGGAACTTCCTATCCGACCTATGAAGGTATTCCCGTCATGACCGTGATTACGGGCGGCCAGGGTAAGACGACCCGAAGGGAAATAACCACGACGGTACGCGGCGAAGAGACGACTTTTTATACTTCCCTCGACGAGCACAGCCTGAAATACAAGCCGGTGCCCGACCGCCTCGACATGAACAAATTCGACGACAATTACGCCAATGGCGACAGTCTTTATGAAGACCCTTCGATGATGGGTACGAGTTTCCGCATCGGAATGATGGCGCTGATCATCTCCCTCAGTTTGGGCCTTTCGGTCGGAGTCATCGCCGCCATGCGGAAGGACAAGATATTCGACAAGATCACCATGGGTTATATTGTAGTAATCAGCTCGTTGCCGACACTGCTGTATATCGCCCTGTTCGCGCGATTCGGCATGAAAGTGCTCGGGCTTCCGGACAAGTTTCCGTTCTTCGGTTCCGGCAACATGATTTCATACATATTGCCCACGATTTCGCTTTCCCTCGGCAGCATCGCGAGCGAGGCGTTGTGGATCAGACGCTATATGGTCGACCAGATGTCATCGGACTATGTAAAGTTCGCCCGTTCCAAGGGGCTGTCGCAGAGCGAAGTATTCTTCAAGCACATTCTGCGCAATGCGCTGATCCCGGTCGTGCACTCCATTCCGATGGCGGTGATCAACACTCTTTCGGGCGCGCTGATTACGGAGAGCTTTTATGCGGTCCCCGGCATGGGGAAGATGTTCCCGAGCGCCATCTCGGACTACAACAACGGTATGATCATCGCGCTGACTTTCTTCTTCACGGTAGTTTCGATTTTTGCGATATTCCTCGGCGACATCCTCGTCACTTGGGTTGATCCACGCATCAGCCTGGCGGTCAAAAAGGAAGCGAGGTAAGCCATGCAGAAAACCGCCGAAAAATTTGCTTTCGTCAGTCTTGACGCACTCGAATCGGAGCGTATAGCGGGTCCGCGCTATTCGTACTGGAAATCGGTATTCCAGACATTCTTCCGCCGCAAGTCGGCCATATTCTGGCTGTGCCTGCTGCTGGCGCTGACGCTCATGTCGTTCATCCAGCCCATCGTCTCGGGGTACGACCCGACGGTGGCGCCCAATATCAATACGCCTTCGACCTGGTATCTTTCGCCCTCCGGCGAACATTGGTTCGGAACCGACGACCGCGGCAACGATATGTGGGACGTGGTCTGGGCGGGAACGCGGATGTCCCTTTCGATCGCGCTCATCGCCTGTGCGATCAACGTCGGACTGGGCATTATCGTAGGCGCCGTCTGGGGCTATTCGAAAAAGCTCGATCCGATTCTGCTCACGCTCTACAACATCGTATCGAACGTGCCTTCCATCCTGCGGTCGATGATGCTCATGTATATATTCGGTCGCGGTTTCTGGCAGATGGTTCTGGCCATGACCATAACCGGCTGGCTGGGCATAGCCTTTTTCATCCGCACCCAGGTCATGATAATACGCGACCGCGAGTACAACCTCGCTTCGCGCTGTCTCGGCACGCCGCTAAAGCGGATGGTGACCAGGAACATCCTGCCCTATATGGTGTCTGTCATAGCCACCCTCGTGTACCAGGAAATCCCGGGACTCATCAACACTGAAACGGTGCTTTCATACCTTGGTATCGGGCTGCCTTCGACCTACCCGTCGCTGGGAAGAATGATCGATGTCTACTGGGCCTTCGTGGACACCTATCCGCATATGATTCTCTTCCCGGGCATCGTGATGGGCCTTATTACGATTTCATTCTATGTAGTCGGGCAGATTTTCGCCGACGCGTCCGACCCACGGACCCACCGCTAGGAGAAGGATCATGAGTGACATAAAAGAGCCGATCCTCAGCGTAAAGGATCTGGTGGTCAAATTCAGGGTACGCAGCAAGGAACTCACCGCGATCCGTTCGATATCCCTCGATCTCATCGAGGGCGAGACCTTCGCTATCGTAGGCGAATCGGGCTCAGGAAAATCGGTGCTCACCAAGACCTTTACGGGTATGCTGGAAAGCAACGGACGCATTCCCCAGGGAACGATTCGGTTTGAGGGAAAGAACCTTCTTGAGCTCAAGGCCGACAAGGACTGGGAAGCGATTCGCGGAGCCAAGATTTCGACGGTGTTCCAGGACCCCATGACGAGCTTGAATCCGCTCAAGCGAATCGGATATCAGATCACCGAAGTCATCGAAAAACACCAGAAATTGTCGTCCACGGAAGCGCGCCGCATAGCGCTTGAGCTGATGGCGAAAGTGGGCATCAAGGAAGCCGAAAAGCGTTTCGACGATTATCCCTTCCAGTATTCGGGCGGCATGCGACAGCGCATCGTCATCGCCATCGCCCTGGCATGCAAACCGCGGATCCTGATATGCGACGAGCCGACCACGGCTCTCGATGTGACGATCCAGGCGCAGATTCTCGATCTCATACGCGCACTTCAGCGCGATTATGGTTTCACCACGATCTACATCACGCACGATCTTGGCGTCGTCGCCAACGTCGCGGACCGTGTCGCCGTCATGTACTCCGGCCAGATCGTCGAATACGGCACGGTCCGGGAGATATTCTACGATCCGAGGCACCCCTATACATGGGCCCTGCTGTCCAGCCTCCCGACGCTCGCCCGGAAGGACGAGCCTCTGTACGCTATCCCCGGTACACCGCCTACACTGTTCGTCGATATCAAGGGCGATGCGTTCGCGCCGCGCAATCGCTATGCGATGGGCATCGATTTCGAGGAAGAGCCTCCCTTCTTCCAGGTAACGCCCACGCATTTCGCGAAAACCTGGCTCCTCGACGAGCGGGCGCCCGAGGCCGATCCGCCCCCGGCGGTCAAGGTCATGCGCGCCAAAGGCAAACAACACGACGAGGAAAAGGCGGGAGCAAGCAAATGAGCGCACCTATCTTGAGCGTCAAAGACCTCGAAGTCACGTTCAAAAACGGCAAGGAATCCTTTACGGCGGTGCGGGGGGTGAGCTTCGACATCAACGAAGGCGAATCTTTCGCTCTCGTGGGCGAATCGGGCTCCGGCAAGACTACGATCGGCCGCGCGGTGGTCAGGATCAACCCGGCCACGAAAGGCGATATTCATTTCCAGGGCAAGAAAATTTCCGGCGAAATCAGCCATGAACTCGATACCTGGGTCATCAGGAATATCCAGATGATTTTCCAGGACCCGATGGCATCGCTCAACGAGCGCGCCACCGTGGACTACATCGTTTCCGAAGGTCTATACAATTTCAATCTTTTCAAGGACGAAAACGAGCGGCGCGAAAAAGTGTTCAAGGCCTTGAGCGACGTCGGTCTTCTGGAAGAGCATGCCGAGCGCTATCCGCACGAATTTTCGGGCGGCCAGCGCCAGCGCATCTGCATTGCGCGCGTTTTGGCGATGCAGCCGAAATTCATAGTCGCCGACGAGCCCATCTCCGCCCTGGACGTGTCCATACGCGCCCAGGTCCTCAACCTTATGCGCGACTTGCAGAAAGAGCGCGGGCTGTCCTATCTCTTCATCGCCCACGACCTCACGGTTGTGCGGTATTTCGCGGACAGGATCGCGGTGATCCACCAGGGCGAACTGAAAGAACTGGCCGAGACGGATGAGCTTTTCGAGAGACCGCTGCATCCCTATACCCGGTCCCTGCTTTCGGCGGTGCCCATACCCGACCCCGACCTGGAAAAAGCCAAGATACTCATGATCTACGATCCTTCGCTGCATGACTACGACAAGGAAAAACCGCAATGGCGCGAGATTTTCCCCGGACATTTCGTGCAGGCGAATTCGCGCGAAGCCGCGGAATATGCGAAAATGTATCCCTGAGTTCCGCTTCGAAGCGCGATAACCGGCGGAATGGACTGTTCCGGAAAGGCGCCTCTTTGAACTGGCCCCTGGAAGTAGACACTTTCAGGGGCCAGTTCAAAAGAGGGCGTCTTTTTTTGTCGCGTGAAGGCGCGACTCAGTAGTGAAAATCGCTGTCGCCGATGAATTCCCGGAGAATGGAATTGTTGGGTACGAATCGAGCCGGTATCGGCGTGAAATTGTCCAGGAAAGCCTGGATGCGCCTCGCTTCGGCGTATTCGGGCGACATGGGTTTCACGGTGCGCAAAAGTGGTTCCGCGAATACTTTGAGCACGCCCAGCTCGTAATCGAGCGCCGAATTGAAGGCCGCATCCGCCGAATTCTGGAAGGGGAAAATAAAGCGCCGTTCGCCGCGCTGGACCGATTCCCACATGGACATGGTCGCAAGGGCGGAATGCCCGCGGAATCTGTGGTCGCGGACCATCCGCCTCAGGAGCCGGCAGTCGGTGGTACTGATGCGGTTGTGGTCGTCGAGATTGAGCTGGGTCAGTGCCGATACGTATATCTTGAATTTGTTCTCATGCGGAATGCGGGGAGTGAGGGCGTCATTGAGCCCGTGGATGCCCTCCATGACGAGAATTTCCTTGCCGCTGAGCCGGATTTGCTTGCCCGAATCCCTGCGGGCGCCGGCCTTGAAGTCGTAGAGGGGCAATTCTATCGTCTCGCCGTCGAATAATTGCAGGAGCTGGGCGTTCAGATACTCGATATCGATCGCTTCGAGACACTCGAAATCGGGCTTTCCGTCGACGTCCAGCGGAGTGTGCGTACGGTCCACGAAATAATTGTCGAGTTCGATTACGATGGGGTCGAATCCGAGCACGCGCAGCTGGATCGCCAGCTTTTTCGAAGTGGTGGTTTTTCCCGAGCTGGAAGGCCCGGCGAGGAGGACCACTTTGACCGTATCCGCACGGGCGGCGATGGAGTCGGCGATGCCGGCGATTTTTTTGTCCTGCAGGCTTTCGGACACCATAACGAGTTCGCTGATGCCTCCGGAAATATTTACCTTGTTGAGCATTCCCACCGAGCCGACGCCGAGAACCCTTCCGCGCTCCCTGTATTCCTGCGCGATCCTGTACAGGATGGGCGCATCTTCGAAAGGATCGAGCCTGTCGGGGGATTCCTTGTGGGGAAAGCGCAGGAGCATGCCTTCTCCATAGGGAATGAGTTCCCACGTCGAAAGGACACCCGTGGAAGCTACGAGGGGAGCGACGTGCAAGTCGCGGAATCCGGCGCATTCGTTGAGCGGTATCGAAGGCTCATTGAG
>JBDKUJ010000013.1:0-16622 GCA_039679665.1 Rectinema sp.
GGGAAACCGTAGAACTTGAGGAGATCGCGGATCTCTTCCTCGACGAGCTCGATGAGCTCGGCATCGTCCACGAGGTCGACTTTGTTGAGGAATACGAGGACCGAAGGAACGCCGACCTGGCGGGCCAGGAGGACATGCTCGCGGGTCTGGGGCATTACCGAGTCGGGAGCGGACACGACGAGAACCGCACCGTCCATCTGAGCGGCGCCGGTGATCATGTTCTTGATGTAGTCGGCGTGGCCGGGGCAGTCGATGTGCGCATAGTGGCGCTTCGCCGACTGATACTCGAGGTGCCGGGTATTGATCGTGATACCGCGCGCTTTCTCTTCCGGCGCGTTGTCGATATCGTCGTACTTCATCACCTTGTCGCCGAATTTGCGGCCGCAATACATGGTGATCGCCGCGCTGAGCGTGGTCTTGCCGTGATCGATGTGTCCGATCGTACCTACGTTCATATGGGGCTTGGTACGAGCGAATTTCTCTTTAGCCATATCCTTCTCCTTCTTGGCATCGTCATCGGCCCTTCATGCCGCGATTGGGCAATGCGCCGCGACATGACGGCCGCCGTCGGCAGCGATGCCGCCGGACCGTACCGCCAATGATATTCCTACGTGGGCTTCCGGATTATAGAGAAAGCCGCAAGTCTGTGCAAGTGGCACGCAAAGCATTCGTACGCTTTTTTCTTTATGCAAAAAATTTCAGCCGCAGTCGGTAATGCCTGACCGCATCAAGAGCTCCGCCTGGGCATGACCTCATACCGGCCGAAGCGCGCCTGGAATCCGGCTTTTCCCGAACTGGCCGAGCGCAAAGCTCCCGCGAAGCCGAAAAGAAGCCGCAGGGGCGCCATGGCGACGATCGCTTTGCCTTCAGGCGTATCGTCGACGGATTCGATGCGCGCCCCCCTGGTGTTGAGTTCGGCCAGCACCGCTCCAAAGCAGGATTCCGGCGTTTCCACATCGAGACGCATCACGGGTTCAAGGACCTTCGAGCCCGAATCGAGCAATGCCTTGCGGACAGCAATGGCGGCGGCGGCTTCGACGGCAGTTTCGGCATTGCGACCGCCCGAACCCGACGGAGGGACCAATTCGGTAAACAGTACCGCTGCTCCGTCGACGGGCCACCCCTCGGAGGGCCCGACCGACAGCGCGCCCGCCGCGCCGCGCCTGGCCGCCGCGGCGAAGGATGCGGGCGGCTTCAGGCCTTCCGCGAAACCCAATTCGATACCACCGGGAATGGGCGAAAGCCTGACGGCAACGCGCGCCCTGACCCGCTCGCCGCCGAAATCGCGATCGAAATCCTCGTCCCCGGCCGCCGAACGGGCGGGTGTTTCCTTACAGGTTACGCGGGGCTTCCCCGTGCGGACTTTTACGCCGTATTCGCGGGAGAGCCGTTCGACGGCGACCTCCAGATGGAGCTCGCCCAGGCCGGATATCTCGAAGCGCCCGGTGTCCCCCTCTTCGGACACTTTGAGTGCCGCGTCTCCCGCAGCCAGAGAACGGAGCGCTTCGCGAAGCGCCGCCAATTCACCGGAAGCCGCCGGTTCTAGAACGAGGCTCACCACCGTTTCGGGAACGACGAAGGCTTCATACAGAAGCGGCGCACTCGGGTCGCAGAGGCTGGCCCCGGCGGCTGCCGGGTCCGGCCCGCCCTCCCCCGCGGCCGCTCCATGTGCGGCCTTCGGCCCGACATCGCGAAGCGAAAGTGCGACAATGTCGCCCGCTTGCGCCCGATCGACGGGTTCCATCCTTTCCGCATGGATGCCGAAGAGGCGCCGTACTTTCACCATTCTGAGCGATCTTGCGTCCAGGATGCGGTCGCCGGCTTCAATTTTTCCCGACCAGATTCTGGTCCAGGAAAACAGACCGCCTTCCGGATCGCCCAGGGTTTTGAAGACAAAGGCCGAAAAGAGAGCATCGGGCCGGGCTTCGCGGCGGATGCGGTCTCCGTTGCGCGGATCGATTCCTTCGGGGCAACCGGCTTCCTGTGCGGACGGAAGAAAGTCGGCGACGGCTTTCAGAAGACGCAGCACCGAATCGTCGGAAAAAGCGGTACCGCAGAGCACCGGAACGATGGCGCACGAACGGGTCGCCTCGCCCAAGGCGGCGATCAGCGATTCGGGAAGGATTTCCCTGCCCGAGACGAAGTCGTCCATGATTTGCGGATCGAATTCGGCAAGAGCTTCCACAATTCGCGAGCGCCGGAGTGCCGCTTCGGCCTTCAGCGCTTCGGGAACCGGCACATCCGCGCCGGCGGAAACGGACAAAACGCCGGGAACAGGGGAAAGGGCGGGAAAAGCCTGCATACGCAGCAGATCGACAACGCCGCGCCATACACCGCCCTCGAACCAGGGCATCTGTACCGCAATCGCCCCCGGCTCAAGACTTGATCGCAATTCATCGACAACACGGTCGAAATCGGCGCCGCGGCGGTCCATCTTGTTCACGAAACAGATTCTGGGAAGATTGCGACCGGCGCTCGCCTTGACTACGACTTCCGTACGCGCCTGGACGCCGGACACCGCACAGATCGCGATCACCGCTCCGTCGAGGACACGGATGGCGCGATCGACTTCGGTACCGAAATCGACATGACCCGGTGTATCGATCAGATGGAACCGGAACCCGCCCCAGTCGAAGCGGACCGCGGCGGCCTTGACGGTTATGCCGCGGCTCCGTTCGACCGACAGGTAGTCGGTGACGGTGTCGCCAGAGTCGACGTCGCCGGCGTCGCGTCTCACCCCGGCCACGTGCAAAACACGCTCGGTGAGGGAGGTTTTGCCAGCATCGACGTGAGCGAGGATGCCGATGTTGCGGGTTAGCCGCGCCGCTATGTCGTCCATCGGACACAGTATAGCGCCAAGCGCCCCTTGCGCGCACAAAAAAGCCGCCCCCCTCGCGGGAGACGGCCTGTTTTCGCGTCTGTCAATCGTACTTTCGCGATCTACCAGCGGTAATGGGCGAAAGCTTTATTAGCTTCGGCCATCTTGTGCATGTCTTCTTTCTTCTTGATGGCCGTACCCGTGTTGTTGAAGGCATCGAGGAATTCGTCGGCCAGACGCTCACACATAGCCTTGCCCGAACGGGCGCGGCCAGCCGTGATAATCCAGCGCATGGCGAGCGCCTCGCGGCGGATCTCGCGAATCTCGATGGGAACCTGGTAGGTGGCACCGCCGACGCGGCGGGACTTGACCTCGACCATCGGCTTCGCATTCTCGATCGCCTTGTTGAAGACGTCGAGGGCGGGCACTCCGGCCTTTTTTCCCATTATTTCCATCGCATCGTACATGATGCGCGTGCAGATGGATTTCTTCCCCTGCCACATCATCCTGCACACGAACTTGGTGAGGGTGACGGAATTGTACATCGTATCGGGCTGGTGGCCCCTGTCTATAGTCTTCTTCTTGCGACCCATGCTGTCCCCTTTCCCTTACGCCTTGGGTTTCTTGGCGCCGTACTTGGAGCGGGCCTTCTTGCGGTCTTCGACGCCGAGGGTATCCTTGGCGCCTCGCACGATGTGATAACGCACACCGGGAAGGTCCTTTACACGACCGCCGCGGACGAGCACCACAGAGTGTTCCTGGAGGTTGTGCCCGACGCCGGGGATGTATGCAGTCACTTCGATGCCGTGGGTAAGTCGCACACGTGCGACTTTACGCAAGGCCGAGTTCGGCTTTTTGGGCGTTACTGTCATGACACGAGTGCAAACGCCGCGACGCTGAGGGCATTCCATGAGCGCCGGGGCTTTGGTCCGCCATACGTTGGGCTTGCGGCCCAGGCGGATAAGCTGGTTAATCGTCGGCATAAAGTCTCTCGACTCCCTTTGCGGTCCATGGCGTCAGCATCGCCTTCAGACCAAGTCATTGTATGAGATCCCGGTTGCGACCCGAGCGGGGCGGTGACTCCACCCGGGGCGCTACACAGTATCCTTGTGCAGCAGAAATTGTCAATCGGTGTGTCCGCCGCGTTCATCGCGCGGCGGACATGCCGTTTGCGTCACGGTATCTTCGAAAACAAGGCCGAGCCCGTAGGCGAAGCCTTGTTCCCTTACCTTTCCGGAACTCTTGAGAACAAGGCCGAACCCTTAGGCGAGGCCTTGTTCTCATCAACGAACGTAATCGTCATGTGGTGACGATTACGTTCGTTATTCCTCATCCTCCGGCCCGACGGTGGTAAAGCCCTCGTCGTTCTCGAAAACCGTATCTTCCTCGAAACTGCTTCCGCCATCCGCTCTGTCCTCGAGAACGGGGAGGGGTGTCATTTCCTTTTCGCGCCGGCGCTTTTCAAGAATATCCGCGACGAAAGCGTCGAGATCGTCATTTTCCGCATCGGCAAGTTTGATGTTCTTGTAGGTGCGCATGCCCGTTCCGGCCGGAATGAGATGGCCGATGATGACATTTTCCTTCAAGCCCCGCAGGCCGTCCACGGCGCCGGCGATCGCGGCGTCGGTGAGGACCCTGGTGGTCTCCTGGAAGGAGGCCGCGGCGAAGAAAGAGTCGATCTTGAGCGATGCCCGGGTGATGCCCAGGAGCAGCGGGCGCGCGACGGCAGCCTGGCCGCCCTCGGCCACTACGCGGGCATTCTCGTCATGGAAGCGGTATTTGTCGATCTGCTGCCCATAGATGAACTTGGTGTCGCCCGGGCTTACGATTTCGACTTTTTTCATCATCTGGCGGACGATGACACCGATGTGCTTGTCGTTGATGGTGACACCCTGCAGGCGATACACCTGCTGCACTTCGTCCATGAGGAAGCGCTGGCAGAACTGCTCGCCGAGAATGTTCATCAGATCGTGCGGATTGCGGTTTCCATCGCAGAGAAGGTCGCCCGACTCCACCTGGTCGCCGTCGCGTACGAGGAGCCTGCGGCCCATCGGAACGAGATGCTTGTATTCCTTGCCGAAGATGTCGCGTACCACGACGACGCGCTTGCCCTTTACGATACCGCGGAAAGCCACCTGGCCCGCGACCATCGCGAGGACCGCCGGGGTCTTGGGCTTGCGCGCCTCGAAAAGCTCGCTGACGCGCGGCAAACCGCCCGTGATGTCCATGGCCTTGGCGCTCTCTTTCAGCGTCTTGGCAAGAGTGCGTCCGGCCTTGATCTGCTCGCCGTCTTCGACATTGAGGTAAGCGCCGCCGGGGAGGAAGTAGGTCACGATTTCGTTGCCCGCTTCGTCGGTGATGACTACGCGGGGCTGCTTGGTATCGCGTTCGACGGTGAATTCGGTGATCTTTTTCTCGACGTTGCCGGTTTCCTCGTTGATCTCTTCCTTCAGGGTCGAGCCGGGGATGATGTCCTCATAGCGGACATAACCTTCGTGCTCGGCGATGATCGGGTCGGAGAAGGGGTCGAAGGTGGCGATGGTGCCGTTGGCGCCCACGATGTCGCCCACTTTCACGGCGATCTCGGAACCGTTGCGCACTTCGATCTTCTGGTCCTGCGCGACGAGGAGGACGCGGCCGTTAAGGACACGGGCGTAGGAAATGTCCTGCGCCAGCACCTTTTCGCCGCCCTTTTTGGCGACTATCTGATCGCCCTTGAGGATGCGCTGGCCGTCCTGCACGAGAGCCTTGTCGCCCTTGCCCAGTTCGACGTTGGTGAAAATCTTGCATGCCTGCAGGAAGCCCTTGCGGGTAAAGAGAACCCGGCCTTCGGCAAGCGTGACATAGGTTCCCGTGATTTCGGTGATGAGGACGGGGTACTTGAGGTAGACACGGCTTTCCTCGGACACCTTGGTCGCCGCGCCGCCGATATGGAAGGTACGCATCGTCAGCTGGGTACCCGGCTGGCCGATGGACTGAGCGGCGATGATGCCGACCGCTTCGCCGATATCGGTGGTGCGGCCGGTGGCCAGGTTGCGGCCATAGCACTTGCGGCAGACGCCGTGCTTGGCTTCGCAGGTGAGTACCGTGCGGATATAGACCTGTTCGATGCCCGCGTCGTCGATCGCGGAGGCGACTTCCTCGGTGATCTCTTCGTTGGCTTCGATGATGGTCTCGCCGGTGATGGGGTGGCGGATGGGATCGAGGCTGAAGCGGCCGATGATTCGCTCGCGCAGGGGCTCGATGACTTCCTCGCCGTCCTTGATGGCCATCTGCAGGGAACCGTTGATGGTACCGCAGTCGTCTTCGTTGATGACCACGTCCTGCGCTATGTCCACGAGACGCCTGGTGAGGTAGCCGGCATCGGCCGTCTTCAGGGCCGTATCGGCCAGACCCTTTCGGGCGCCGTTGGTGGAGATGAAGAATTCGATGACCGACAGGCCTTCGCGGAAATTCGAACGGATCGGGAGTTCGATGATGTCGCCCGACGGCTTGGCCATCAGGCCGCGCATGCCCGCCAGCTGGCGGATCTGGTTGCGGCTTCCGCGCGCTCCGGAGTTGGCCATCATAAAGATGTTGTTGAAGCCGGCGCGGTCGCGCTCCAGGGTCTTCATCATCACCGCGGTCAGCTCTTCGTTGGTTTTGGACCAGACTTCGACGACGCGGTTGTAGCGCTCTTCCTGCGTGATGTGGCCGGCCAGGTACTGCTTCTGGATCGATTCGACCTGGTTGTTCGCCGCGCCGATCATGGACGCCTTTTCCTGCGGAATGACGATGTCGTCCATACCGATGGTGGCGCCGAAGAAGGTGGCGTAGCGGAAGCCCGAATCCTTGATGGCGTCCAGCATGGCCACGGTGACGTATGGTCCCCTGGTCTTGTAAATGGATTCGATCAGGGCGCGGAGTTCCTTGTCGCCCATCGCGAAGTTGATGTAGGGGACATCGGCCGGAAGGGCCTCATTGAGGATGAGCCTGCCCGCGGTGGTGGTCACGGGCTCGCCGGACGCGGCTTCGATGGGCTTGCCTACGCCGTTCCAGACGGGACGCTTGGCGATGGGCACGCGGATCAGCGCTTCATAGTCGCAGGCTTTGCTTTCGCATGCCATCACGACTTCTTCCGGCGAAGAGTAGCGTTTGCCCTCGCCCTTGGCGCTCGGTTTGTGCCTGGTGAGGAAGTTGATCCCGAGGACCATGTCCTGGGAGGGGAATACGATGGTCTTGCCGTTGGCCGGATTGAGGAGGTTGCGGCTGGAAAGCATGAGCGTCCAGCACTCGGCCTGGGCGGCATTGGTCAGCGGAACGTGCACCGCCATCTGGTCGCCGTCGAAGTCGGCATTGTACGCGTGGCAGACGAGGGGGTGCAGCTTGATGGCCTTGCCTTCGACCAGTACCGGCTCGAAGGCCTGGATGCCGAGGCGGTGCAGAGTCGGGGCGCGGTTCAGGAGCACGGGGTGTTCCTTTACGACTTCGTCCAGCACCGCGAAGACTTCCGGAGTCTCCGATTCGACCAGCATCTTGGCTTTCTTGATGTTGTAGACGACGTCCTTCTCGACGAGCTTCTTCATGATGAAGGGCTTGAAGAGTTCGAGCGCCATTTTGGTGGGCAGGCCGCATTGCCACATCTTGAGTTCGGGGCCGACGACGATGACCGAACGGCCGGAATAGTCGACACGCTTGCCGAGAAGGTTCTGGCGGAAGCGTCCCTGCTTGCCCTTGAGCATGTCGGACAGGGATTTGAGCGGCCTGTTGGAGGCGCCCTTTACGACGCGCTTTTTCTTGGTGTTGTCGAACAGGGCGTCTACCGCTTCCTGGAGCATACGCTTTTCGTTGCGGATGATGATGTCGGGGGCGTTGAGTCCCTGCAGCCTTTTGAGACGATTGTTGCGGTTGATGACGCGGCGATAGAGGTCGTTGAGGTCGGATGTCGCGAAGCGGCCGCCGTCGAGCTGGACCATCGGGCGCAATTCCGGCGGAATCACCGGAATCACGTCGAGGATCATCCACTCCGGGCGGTTCTCGGAGTTGCGGAAGGACTCGACGATCTCGATGCGCTTCAGGAGGCGCTTGTCGGATTTCGCGCCCTTGTTGATCATTCTCAGGCGAAGTTCGGCAGCCAGTTCGTCCAGGTCGATCTGCTCCAGGAGGGAGCGGATGGCCTCGGCGCCCATGCCGGCGGAGAAGCCGCCGCCGTAGCGGTCCTGGGCTTCGTAGTATTCTTCCTCGGAGAGGAGCTGCATCTTCTTGAGGTCGGTGTCGCCCGCATCGATCACGATGTACTTTTCGTAATAGAGAATGGACCTCAGGGCGGCGACCGGGATGTCGAGAAGAAGGCCCATGCGGCTAGGCACGGAGCGGTAGAACCAGATGTGGGACACGGGGCTCGCGAGCTCGATGTGGCCCATCCGCTCGCGGCGGACCCTGAAATGGGTGACTTCGACGCCGCAGCGGTCGCAGATCACGCCCTTGTAGCGGATCGATTTGAACTTGCCGCAATAGCACTCCCATTCCTTGGTCGTGCCGAAAATACGCTCGCAGAAAAGGCCATCCTTTTCAGGGCGGAGCGTGCGGTAGTTGATGGTCTCAGGTTTCTTCACCTCGCCGTACGACCAGGCCCGGATCATTTCCGGGCTGGCCAGGCGGATGCCGATGCTGTCGAAATCCTGTATATCCCGCATGCTTCCTCCAAAAATCAGAAAGCGCCCGCTTTATTGATGATGTCCTCGTCGCGTTCGGTAAGGGCGATCTGTTTGCCCTTGGCGTCGAAGACTCTTATGTCGAGGGCCAGGCCGCGGAGTTCCTGTACCATGACGTTGAAGGCCTCGGGGATGCCCGCCGACGTGTGGGGCTCGCCCTTCACGATGGCTTCATAGACCTTGGCCCGCCCTATCATGTCGTCCGACTTGATAGTAAGGAGTTCCTGCAGTGTGTTCGCGGCGCCATAGGCCTCCAGGGCCCAGACTTCCATTTCGCCGAAGCGCTGGCCGCCGAACTGGGCCTTGCCTCCCAGCGGCTGCTGGGTGACCAGGGAGTAGGGGCCGGTGGAACGGGCGTGCATTTTGTCGTCGACCAAATGGTGCAATTTCATGAAGTAGATGACGCCGACCGTGACCTTGTTCTGGAAAGCCTCGCCGGTGCGACCATCGTGGACGGTGGTCTTGGAAGTCGCAGGCAGACCGGCTTCGACAAGCTTGGCCTCGATCTGTTCCTGCGAGGGCGACTGGAAAACGTGGCAGGAATACCACTCGTCAAGCGTGCTGCCCGCCCAGCCGAGCTCGGTTTCCATGATCTGGCCGATGTTCATTCGCGAAGGAACGCCCAGCGGGTTGAGACAGATATCGAGCGGCGTGCCGTCGTCGAGATAGGGCATGTCCTCCACGGGCAGAACACGGGCGACGACGCCCTTGTTTCCGTGGCGGCCGGCCATTTTGTCGCCTTCCTTGAGCTTGCGCTTGGCGGCGATGAGTACTTTGACCACTTCCTCGACACCGGGCGACAGGTCGTCGTTGGCCGATCTCTTCAGGCGCTGTACATCGATGATGGTGCCTTCGATGCCGTGCGGCACGCGCAGGGAACTGTCGCGGACATCCTTGGCCTTTTCGCCGAAGATCGAGTTGAGGAGCTTGAACTCGGGCGTGGTCTCGGTCTCGCTCTTGGGCGTGACTTTGCCGACCAGAATGTCGCCGGCCTTGACCTTGGCGCCGACGCGGATGATGCCTTCGGAATCGAGGTTATCCAGGCTTTTTTCCGAAGTGTTGGGAATGTCGCGCGTTATGCGCTCCGGTCCCAGTTTCGTTTCGCGGACTTCGGTCTGGAATTCCTTGATGTGGATGGAGGTGAACATATCCTCCTTGACCACACGTTCGGAAATGAGGATGGCGTCTTCGTAGTTGTAGCCGTTCCACGGCACGAAACCGGCCAGAATGTTGCGCCCGAGGGCGAGTTCGCCGTCGTGCGTGGCGGGACCGTCGGCCAGGACCTGGCCTTTGAGTATTTTTTCGCCCTGTTTGACGATGGGACGCTGGGTGTAACAGGTGTCCTGATTGGTGCGCTGGTATTTGACCAGGTCGTAGCGGTCGCGCGCGTCGCGATCGGTCCCGTCGGGGGCGATCAGGATGTGCGAAGCGTCGACATATTCGACCACGCCTCCGCGTTTCGCCTTGACGAGAACGCCGGAATCGTAGGCGGTCTTCCATTCCATGCCCGTGCCGACTCTGGGCGGCTCGGGGAAGACGAGGGGGACTGCCTGACGCTGCATGTTCGAGCCCATGAGGGCGCGGTTGGCGTCGTCGTGCTCGAGGAAGGGAACGAGGGCCGCCGAAACCGAGATGATCTGCTTGGGCGACACGTCCATGTACTGGAGTTCGGACGCCGGGCGCATCGTGTAATCGCCCTGATGGCGGCAGGACACCGAATCCTCTGTGAAATTGCCCTTTTTGTCGATCTTGGCCGAAGCCTGGGCGATGTAGTACTTGTCCTCGTCCATGGCCGAGAGGTATTCGATCTCCGGCGTGACGATACCGTTCCGTACCTTGAGGTAGGGCGTTTCGAGGAAGCCGTACTCGTTCACCGTCGTATAGGTGGCCAGGGAGACGATGAGGCCGATGTTCGGACCTTCCGGCGTCTCGATGGGGCACATGCGGCCGTAGTGCGTGTAGTGGACATCGCGCACTTCGAAGCCGGCGCGGTCGCGGGAAAGGCCTCCCGGACCAAGCGCGTTGAGTCGGCGCTTGTGGGTGAGTTCGGCCAGCGGATTGACCTGGTCCATGAATTGCGACAGCTGGGAGGAGCCGAAGAATTCCTTGATCGCCGCGACGATGGGTTTGATGGAAACGAGATCCTGCGGACGGATCGTATCCGTTTCCTTCAGGCTCATGCGCTCCTTGGCGATGCGTTCCATGCGGGAAAAGGCGCTCTTCATGACGTTGGCGAGAAGTTCGCCCACCGACCGGACGCGGCGGTTGCCGAGGTGGTCGATATCGTCCACATACGCTTCGCCGTAGTACACGTTCATGAGGAATTTCATGGTGGCGATAACGTCGGCGCGGACGAGGGTGAATTCCTTTACGGGCACGTCGTAGTCGAATTTCTTGTTGAGCTTGTAGCGGCCGACCTTGCCAAGGTCATAGCGGCGGCCGGAGAAGAACATGTTCGCGAGGTCGCGTTCGGCATTCTCCACGGTGATGGGCTCGCCGGGCATGAGGGTGGAATACACCGCGGCCAGTGCGTCGGCTCTCGTGGGCTCGTCCTGGTTCGGGTCTTCCTTCACGAGCTTGATGTCCTCACGCTCGAAGCAGTTGAGGATCATGTCGCAGTGCAGGGAATCGGGGTGCTCGAAATCGATCGCTTCGACCGAGTTGACGCCCAGGTCCACGAGTTCGTCGATGTCATGCAGGTGGAGTTTGTCGCCGGCGCGGTACAGGCGCTTCATTTCGCCGCCCACATCGATGGCTATCGGTTTTGACAGTACGCAGGCGACCGCTTTTTCCTTCTCTTCGCGGGTGCTGCCCAGCTCGATGGTCCGGGACTTGTAGAAGGCGGCCAGAATGGACTCGCGGGTGTCGAACCCCAGGGCGCGAAGGAACATGGTTCCGAGGATGCGCTTCTTGCGGTCGATCTTGGCGTAGATGAGTTCTTTCTTCTGATCGATTTCGAACTCGAGCCAGCTTCCGCGGTAGGGAATGATGCGCGCCGAAAACACGCCCTTGTCGTGACAGAAGATGACGCCGGGCGAGCGGTGGATCTGGGAAACGACGACGCGCTCGGCGCCGTTGACGATGAAGGTACCGCGCTCGGTCATCAGAGGGATGTCGCCGAGATAGATTTCCTTCTGGCGGATTTCACCGGTCTTCTGGAACACGAGATTGATGCGCGCTTTCAGGGGCACCGCGTAGGTAAGACCCTTCTGCTTGCACTCGATCTCGGAATATTTCATGGCGGACTCGTCGAGCCCATAGCGTTCGAACTCGAGCAGCATGTCACCCGAGGGACTTTCGATGGGAAAAGTGTTCCGGAATACCTCTTCGAGGCCTACCGGATCGGGAGCCTGGCCGGCGCGGATCCTGTCGCGCTGGAGGAATCGCTCATAGGAGGAAAGTTGTATGTTGATCAGATCGGGAAGCTCCATGGCTTCCTGATAATCTTTGCCGATATAGCGGCGCTGTATCTTGTGCTCGGTATATGCCATCCGTCACCCCTCCTGGAGCGCGCGAACCTTCCGCAGATTGCGCGGTCGGTCGGACTGCCGCGCGCGCGGGCGTTGCGCGCGGGTCTGTTCGGTCTGCGCGGCGGGAACGCTGCCCGGAACCGGCCGCGCAGGAGCGGGCCCGGGACGACCGATACGCTTTGGCGACATGGATCGTAACGATCGACATCGCCAAAGCGAGGCTCCCGAAGGTCGCAGGGCGGGAGCCCGGGAAACGCCACTCCCCGCGCAGCCGAAGGGTATCGGAAGCGCGGGGACGGCGCGGGACCCAGTAACCGGATACCGCTGAAAGCGCGGCCCGGTTGCAGGATCGGAAGCGACGGCTGCGAGTCGCGTCCCGATGACGCGACAGGATGCCGCCAAAAATATCACTTCACTTCTACGGCGCCACCGGCGTCGATGATCTGCTTCTTGACCTTCTCGGCTTCGTCTTTGGTGACATTCTCTTTGAGCGGCTTGTCGCCGGCTTCGACGAGGTCCTTGGCTTCTTTGAGGCCGAGACCGGTGATCGCGCGGACTTCCTTGATGATGGAAATCTTCTTGTCTGCAGGAACGCCGCCCTTGAGGATGACGGTGAACTCGGTCTTTTCCTCGACGGGCGCAGCGGCGGCTGCAGCGGGACCGGCGGCGGCCACGGGGGCTGCGGCAGTTACGCCAAACTTGGCTTCCATAGCCTTGACGAGGTCGGCGACCTCAAGAACGGTCATGGAGGCAATTGCGTCGAGAATCTGGTCGGTGCTGAGCGCTGCCATATTATCTTCTCCCACGAAAAACGATGCCCGTCCATACGGACCGGCGCGCCCTAAACCCACTAAGGTTCAGGGACTTCCGAAAGACCGACAGGGACGGCAGCTACCGAAGCCTGACGGTCTACAAACCAATGTTACGCCCGCGCTCAAAAAGAACGCGGAATCTCTCGGGAATCCCGTAAACGGGATTCCCTTACCCAGGCTTGAACTTGCTTCAAGCCTGGGCGGCAGCTTTTTGCTCTTCGATCGCCTTCAGCGTGCGCACCAACTTGGTGGGCACGGCGTTGACGACGTACACGAGGTTCTGCATCGGTCCGTTCATTGCGGACATCAGCATGGAATATAGCTGCTTTCTGCCGGGGAGCTTGGAGAAAACCCCGACCTGCGCTTCGTTCATGAAGTTTTTGTCGACAAGGCCGCCCTTGACTTTGAGCGCGGGAGTGTCCTTGCCGAAGTCGAGGAGGATCTTGGCCACTTCGTTGGAATCGGCCCTGACGAAAGCGACGCCGGTGGGGCCGGCGAGAACGGATTCGACGTCCTTGGGAAATCCCAGCTCTTCGAAGGCGATCCGCGCGAAGTTGTTTTTCACGACATGGAATTCGGTGCCTTTTTCGCGCAGCTGCCTGCGAAGGATCGAAATCTGTTCCACCGTGAGTCCGCGATATTCGGCGAACACGAAATCGGAGGCGCCCCCGATCATGTCTTTGAGGGCCTGGATGGCATCAGCCTTGCCCGACTGGATTTTGGTTGCTCTCATCGCCATAGGGTCACCTCTTCTCGGTTTTGGCCAGGGCCACGCGCACACTCGGCCCCATAGTGGAGGCGAGGAACACGGAGACGATAAAATCGCCCTTGGCGTCGGCGGGCCGTTTGCGAGCCACATCACCCAGCAGGGCGGTCAGGTTTTCGGCGACCTGAGCGGCCTCCATGGAAACCTTTCCGATGGCGAGATGGATGATGTTCGTTTTGTCGGTGCGGAATTCCGTGCGGCCCTTGCGGAGCTCGGCGACGGCCGCCTTGAGGTCATGCGTGACGGTGCCGGTCTTGGGGTTGGGCATCAGGCCTTTGCGGCCGAGGACCATACCCAGCTTACCGACATCTTTCATCATGTCGGGCGTGGCGACTGCGACATCGAAGTCGAGCCAGCCACCCTTGATTTTTTCGATGAGTTCGGCGTCGCCGGCGTAGGCGGCTCCCGCTTCCATGGCTTCCTTCACCCTTTCAGGCTTGCAGAATACCAGGATGCGCTTTTCGCCGCGGAACTGGTTCGGAAGGACGACGGTGTCGCGTACGGACTGACTCTTCTTGAGGTTGAGCCTGACGTGTACTTCGACGGTTTCGTCGAACTTGGCGTACTTCATTTCCTTGACCAGGGCGCATGCGGCCGCGGGGTCATATTCCCTGCCTTCTTCAACTTTCGCGAAGGCTTCTTTGTAGTGTTTGCCGTGCTTCATTTTACAGCTCCGTCTCGACGCCCATGGATCGGGCGGTGCCGGCGATGATCCGCTTGGCGGCTTCGAGGTCATTGGCGTTGAGGTCGGGAAGCTTCTGCTTCGCGATGGCTTCGAGCTTGTCGTTGGACAGTTTCGCGACTTTGTCCTTCTGGGGAACTCCGGAGCCTTTTTCGATGCCGCAGGCTTTCTTGATGAGAACGCTGGCGGGCGGGGTCTTCAGGATGAACGTAAAGCTCTTGTCCTGATAGATCGTGATGATCGCCGGAATGATGAGTCCGACTTCCATGCCCTTCGTTCTTTCGTTGAACTGCTGGCAGAACATGGGTGCGGAAACACCGTGCGGGCCGAGTGCCGGTCCGACGGGCGGCGCCGGCGTCGCTTTGCCGGCGGGGCATTGCAGTTTTACTACCGCAATAATTTTCTTCTTGGCCATTGCCCTTCTCCCTTTGTGGTGTACCCGGCATCCCATGCGGGAACCGGGGTAGCGCCTGCACGGAAACGGTCACCACCGTTTCCGTGTACGGTCGGCACCAGCCGACCGTCACGTGAACGATGCCCGCATCGTTCACGAGGCTCCCATCTTCGGAGCCAAATGTCCGTATCATGAGAAGCGCTTCCGTCCAGTGCCACAGGGCATCGGACGACGCGCCGCCATACGAAAGACCATGCGTCCCCACTCCCTTCCGGAAGGCGGAACGCCGCGCAGATCAGGTTTTCTCGACCTGCAGCATATCCACTTCGACCGGGGTGGAGCGCCCGAAGATGCCCACCATGACCTTCAGCTTGCTCTTCTCGGCGTTGACTTCTTCAATGACGCCCGAGAAGGACTCGAAAGGTCCGTCGATTATCTTGACCTGTTCGCCCTGCGAGAATGCCTGGCGGGACCTGGCGGCCCTTTCGCCCTTCATTTCGCCGGCACGCTGGAAAATACCCCTGGCTTCCTCTCCCGAGATGGGCTGGGGCTTTGCGTTCATGACACCGCCGACAAAACCGGTGACGCCGGTTATCTTGCGGATGGCCGAGCAGGTGGCCTTCCATCCGTTGTCCGGCAGATCCATTTCGACAAGAAGGTATCCGGGAAGAATCTTGCGCTGCGAAGTACGGCGCTTGCCGTCCTTGACATCGGTGACTTCCTCGCTGGGCACTTTGATGTCGGTAACTATCTCGGCCGACAGCTCCGCGGAATCGATGAGCATACGGATAGTCCGCTCGATCTTGTTTTCGTATCCAGAGTAAACGTGAAGAACGTACCAGGCTTTTGCCATCTATCCCCGCCTCAGCGGAACACCACTTCAATGCCCGCCACGAGAAGCATGTCGATGAGGCCAAGCAGGAGGGCCATGATCAGAGTGGATATGACGACGACCTTGGTGGACGAAATCACATCTTCCTTCGACGGCCATATGACTTTTGTCAGTTCGGCGTAACTGTCCTTGAAGAACTGGACAATCTTCTTCATGGCGGCTCCTTGCACCCTCGCAAAGCTTAGGCGAACGTCGGCCGGCACGAATACCGCCCGCATTTCGCCGGGCGGTCACATTCGCCGCCCTCTCGGGGCGCCGGCGCGGGATCGCAGGTTACAGGCCAGGCAGGACTCGAACCCGCAACATCCGGTTTTGGAGACCGGCGCTCTACCATTAGAGCTACTGGCCTAAGTTCAGTCTCGCGAAGCGTTCAGACAACGCGGACATCCGACCAAAGGCCCCCGAAGGGCTTATTTTACCTTGGTTTCCTTGTGCAGCGTGTGCTTCCGGTCCCACTTGCAATACTTCATGAGCTCGAGCTTGTCTTGCATAGTCTTGCGATTTTTACTCGTGGTATAATTGCGGCGTTTGCATTCCGTGCAGGCAAGGGCAATGATTTCGACGCTCTGTTTCTTGCTGGCCATAGTATACGGTCCTTTTGCGGCGAGCCCGTATCCGGGTCCGTTACGCCGTTTATATTTACAAAGCCCTCGAACGGAATCGAACCGTTGACCTTATCCTTACCATGGATATGCTCTGCCAACTGAGCTACAAGGGCATAGTCGAAAGCGTCGGAAATTTATCACTTCGGTGCAGTGGTGTCAATACCGCCGCGACCGTTTTCAGCCCAAGGGTAGAAAACAGTCCCGTTCAGTGCCGTCTGCGCCGTCCGAGCCTCCGGAACAGAGCACCCCCCACCATGGCTGCGGTCGGGTCCCTGACTGCGGCCAGCAGTCCTGTTCCTACGGTCGCAAAGACCAGGCCCATGAGGAGAAGCGGCAAACCGGCGGATATCAGTCTCGAATCCGCGGCACCGAAGGCGGCGAGCAGAGAAGTGCGCAAAAAATACGTCGGTATGGCGGCGACGAGCGAAAACGCCGTGAGGCGGAGTGCATAGCGCCCGATGCCCGTCAGTTCCCGGCTCATGCCGTCCAG
>JBDKUJ010000014.1:0-1916 GCA_039679665.1 Rectinema sp.
CGTTCGCGGATTATGGCACGCGGTCGAGACCGGTCGCCCGTCGGGATGATCGGTCGAGGGTGCCGCGGGAAACCGCGCCGCCTCCCGAATTTGGAAAGGAGCGACCATGAAACGACTCATCCTTGCCGCCGCGCTGGCCGCGGCTCTCTTTGTGGCGGGAGTGCAAAACGCCGCTTCGCAGTCGATCGAGAACCCGAGAATCAAGCTGGCCACGACCACCAGCACCGAACAGTCCGGCCTCCTTGCGTACATCCTGCCCGTATTCGAAAAGAATTCAGGCTATAAGGTGGATGTGATAGCCGTAGGCACGGGCGCCTCTCTCAAAATCGGCGAAAAGGGCGACTGCGACGTAGTCCTCGTGCATGCGCGCGCCCTCGAAGACGCCTTCATGGCGTCTGGCTTCGGTGCCGACCGAAAAGACGTGATGTACAACGATTTCATTCTCCTGGGGCCGGCCTCGGACCCGGCCGGCGTCGCCTCCGCGAAAAGCGCGACCGAAGCCTTCGCCAGAGTCGCTTCCGCGAAGGCCTCCTTCGTGTCGCGCGGTGACAATTCGGGCACGCACGTCAAAGAGAAGGATGTATGGAAGGCAGCGGGAATTTCTCCGGCCGGTTCCTGGTACAAGGAAGCGGGACAGGGAATGTCTCAGGTCATCATCATGGCCGAGCAAACCGGCGGCTACACTCTGGCCGATCGCGGCACCTGGCTCGCCATGAAGGATAATGTCAAACTTTCCATCCTTTCGCAGGGTGACAAAGTTCTTTTCAACCCCTATGGCGTGATCACGGTCAATCCCGCGAAGTGGCCCAAAACGAACTATGCGGGCGCCAAAGCCCTGATGGAATTCCTGGTTTCACCGAAGGGACAGAGTCTGATCAACTCCTACAAGATCGGCGGAGAGCAGTGTTTCTACACGTATTGAAAAGCTGCGTGTTCGAGGAAAGTCCGAACATGGAAGAGTTCTCCGCATGAAGGAAGCTTTTGCCCTCCTTTGGTCGGGAGACGCGGAAACCTGGGGAATCGTGGGTCGGAGTCTGCGGTTTTCCCTTTTTTCCACGCTTTTCGCCCTTCTGCCCGGCGTACCTCTGGGCGTGGCCATCGCGCGCAGGGGCAGTCGGGCGGCGAGGCTGGGAGCTGCTCTCGTCAATGCGCTCACCGCGCTGCCCACGGTCGTGATCGGCCTTTTCATCTATTCCCTCATTTCGAGATCGGGGCCGCTGGGAGCCTTGGGATTTCTGTACGCTCCGGCCGGCGTGATCATGGGACAGGCTTTTCTTGCGGCCCCTGTCGTCGCTTCCCTGACCTGCGCCGGCCTTTCGAAGCTGGACCCGCGCTTCGGGGAGACACTCGTCACGCTGGGCGCCGGTCCGTGGAAACGTTTTTTCGCGACCTTGCGCGAAACCAAGGCAGTGCTCGCTTCCGCGATAGTGACTGCGTTCGGGCGGGTCACCGGCGAAGTGGGCGTTTCAATGATGCTCGGCGGCAATATCCGTTTTTCGACGCGCACGATGACTACCGCCATCGCGCTGGACGCCGCGAAGGGCGAATTCGATCGGGCTCTTTCGCTCGGAATGGTGCTTCTCGTCATCGCGGTCGCGGTGAATCTTGCGGTGCATCGGTTGGCTCGCGATGAACGCTAGAATGCTTTTCCATGCCGAAAACCTCGAGCTCCGTTACAGTGTCGGCCGTCGCGACGGGCCGAGGGAGCCAGCGGCGCCCGAGTTCGCGACTCCATTCCTGCAGGTGTCACAGGGCGAGAGGATTGCGTTCGTAGGACCGAACGGTTCGGGGAAAACCACTCTTCTCAAAGCGATGAACGGGCTCCTGCGGCCCAGTTCGGGTATCCTGCGCTTCCTGGACGAAGATGCGTGGGCATCGGCCGAAATGCGCCGGCGCTGCGTGTATTTGCATCAGCA
>JBDKUJ010000015.1:0-6966 GCA_039679665.1 Rectinema sp.
CACCGTGAACCGCGACATATCGGCGACCATCATACCTCCGCGGCGGCGCGTTATGACGCGCCGTTATGACGCGCCGGCCGCAACACATTACCGGGCACATTACCGGGCGCCTTGCCGGCATTTTATCGGCACTTTACTGGCACATTATCGGGCGCCTTGCCGGCGCCCGGAACGGGCCATATAGTAACCGCATGTCCGTTCCCACGCAACATCGAGCCGTTTCCACCGATTCCGATGGCGCTTTATCGCATTTCGCAGGCAGGAGCGCGCTTGTAGTAGGTGGCTCGGGCGGCATCGGCGCACATGTCGCGATGCAGCTTGCCGCCCGCGGCGCAATCCCGGTGATTCAAGGCCGCGACCCCGGCAGGGTCGCGGCCGCGGTGGCGCGGATCGAAGCCGCGGGCGGTCAGGCCAAGCCCCTGGCACTCGAACTGAGTTCAGCGCGCGATCTCATCGATGCGCTGGATGAGCCCCTCCGCTTCGACATACTCGTCGTGGCCTTCGGACCTTTTGTGCAAAAATCGCTGGCCGACACGAGCCCCGAAGAATGGGGGCGCCTCGCCGTCCTGGATCTTGCGCTTCCGGGGGCCATGGCGAGCGCTCTTTTGCCCGGCATGCTCGCGCGGGGTTGGGGCAGGATGCTTTTTTTCGGCGGCACGCGCACGGACGGCATCAGGGCATACCGGTCCAACGCCGCATATGCGGCCGCAAAAACGGGAGTATCGGTACTCGTCAAATCGCTGGCCGCCGAGGGCGGCGATCGCAATGTGGCGGCCATCGCAGTCTGTCCGGGCCTTGTCGGTACCGAATACGTAAGCCCTGGCGTCCGCGATGCCCTCTCGGCCTCCGCCCCCGGCGGCCGACTGCTAGCGCCCGGCGAAATCGCTCGCATCTCGCTCGATCTTCTCGACGCCGATCCCTGCTCGGCGTCCGGTGCGCTCGTATCCCTCGATGCGGGCTTTTCGCCTTCCTGAATTCCCGAGTCTTCGCCGGCCGCTTTGACATTGCCTGCGGTCGGAAGTATCATGTTTTGGCATTATGGCTTCAAACCTTCTCGCCCGGGCGCAAAAAGCCCAAGCCGCTTTCCGGAATCCCGCCCCGGACTCCGGAACCGCCGATACTGCGGTAGTGTCGGTGGCGCCAGGTGTTGTGGCTCTGCCGGTTGGGGGGATTCTGGACATATCGCGGCTGGACGCCATGGAAAGCGTTCTGACGGCCGCGGCGGCCGACGCCGGGACTGGCCTTATTCTCGATATATCCGGGCTGGATGCGCTCGATGCCGCCGGTGTGGGTTTCCTCGCCGCTTTTCATAAACGAATGCGCAGCAAGGGTTCCGAACTCGTTTTGGCCGGGATGCGGCCACGAGTTCTTGAATTTATCCGTATTCTCGGCTTTGAATCGTACTTTACGGTCGCCATCGATGCCTCGGGCGCGATAGATTACTTCCGTAACGCCGCGCGCGCCTCGATGCCCTCCGACGCCCGATGTCCCGCATGCGGAGCGGGGATCGCTTCCGGGGCTGTCGGAAGACGGAGATGTCGGGCCTGTAAGGCAGTGCTCTCCACGGGTCCCGACGGAACGCCTGTATTGGGGTAAATGTCGGAATTCCGGCGCTTCGCCGGCAGGAGGAATTGGGATGAACGCATTGTCGAAGATCGAGGAATACCTTATAGATCTTGGAATATCCTACCAGGAAATTTCCAAGGGAGCCTGGCTGATTGACGATGATTCCAAGGGTTTGCCTCCGATGGTCGTGAGCGTTGCGGACCCGATTGTAGTCATCCGTGCGGTTGTCATGCCCGTACCGGAAAAAAATTCGGCTACGCTCTTCGAAGAACTCCTGCGCCTGAATGCTTCCGATTTCCTGCACGGAGCCTACGCGATCGACGGCCACGATATCGTGGCCATCGATACGCTCGAATACGCGAACATGGACAAGAATGAATTCGGCGCATCGCTCGAAGCCCTCGGCTTCGCGCTCGCCCAGCATTTTCCGATACTTTCTCGGATTGTCGCACAGGAGGACTGACCCATGGGCATTTTTGACAGACTGAAAACCGTCATCTCGTCCAATGTCAACGATATGATCAGCAAGGCCGAGAATCCGGAAAAGATGCTGAATCAGTTGCTCGTCGACATGAACGAACAGATGATCGAGTCCAAGAAGGCGGTCGCCATGGCGATCGCGGACGAAAAGAAGCTCGAACGGGAAGTGGGCGAAAACAAGCTCAAGGCCGAAGATTGGGAAAAGAAGGCCATGCTCGCGGTGCGCGCCGGCCGCGACGATCTCGCCAAGGAAGCCCTCCTGCGCAAACAGGAGCACGAAGGCTACGCCTCCCAACTCGCCACGCAATGGCAGGCCCAGAAGGAATCCGTCGAAAAACTCAAGGAATCCCTGCGCGCCCTTCAGACCAAGATCGAGGAAGCTTCCCGCAAGAAAAACATCCTGATCGCCAGAGCCAAGCGGGCCGAAGCCCAGGACAAGATCAACCAGACTATGTCCAGCCTCTCCGGCAACAAGAGCGCCTTCGATACGTTCGAACGCATGTCGCGCAAGGTCGATGAGATCGAGGCGCGCGCCGAAGCCCACAAGGAACTGGAAGACGCTACGTCCGGAGCCAGCCTGGAAAAACAGTTTGCGCAACTCGAATCATCCGGCGCCGGCGCCGATACAATGCTCGAAGACCTGAAACGCAAGATGCTGACCGAGGACGCAGGCGAGCAGCATTCCTGATTTTTGAGTTTCTGAGTTTCTGAGTTTTAATTTGCCGGCCAGGTCCGAAGCGACCTAAACCCGCCGCCTTTTGCGACCCCCTGCAGCTCTTCGGAGTTCGGGGGAAACCAAAGGCGGCGTTTTTTTCACCGCATTATGGCGGCGTAATGGAAGTAACGTTCCATGTCCTTATCCGCCAGTGATTACCTCTTGTTGACAACTTGTGGAAAACGCGGGGAAATCCCGTGAAGTCCTGTGGACAACTTATGCAAAACACAGAATTCGCATTCATCCGCCCTGCCGGGAAACGAAAGGCTAAACTACTATAACACAAGATTTCCGGTATCATTCCAAAGGCTTTTCATGCAACCAATCTACAATTGCCCCCAAAACATGCCCTGCATTCACTTGTTGACAAGTTGTGGAAAAGTCGAGCCGGGGCATTGCTTGCCCGGCAAGTAACCAAAAGAAAAGCCCGGCACGGTTGCCTGTGCCGGGCTCAAGTGCAAGTTACAGCTTGCGTATTCGCGATCGGCGGGCGGGCATGAATTCAGCGATCCTCGTGCCTGATGATTTTGGCGCCGAGCAGGCGCAGACGGTCCGAAATATGTTCGTAGCCCCTTTCGATCTGGTACACGTTATGGATTGTGCTCTCGCCTTCCGCGCAGAGCGCGGCGATCACCATGGCCATGCCCGCACGGACGTCGGGAGACACCAGGGGGGCGCCCGAGAGCCTCGCGGGGCCCGAGACCACGGCGCGGTGAGGATCGCAGAGCACGATGCGCGCCCCCATGCCTATGAGCTTGTCGACAAAGAACATCCTGGACTCGAACATTTTTTCGTGAACGAGGACAATGCCCTCGGTCTGTGTCGCGATGACCGTCATGATCGAAGTGAGGTCGGGCGGAAAGCCGGGCCAGGGCGCGTCGTCGATCTTGGGAATCTGGCCGCCTATGTCGGCCTGGACCCTCATCGACTGGCCGGAAGGTATGAGAAGAGTGTTTCCTTCGACTTTCCAGGAAATGCCCAGCCTGCCGAAGCCTACTTTGAGAGGGGGGAGATCTTCGGGATTCACGCCTTCTATGGTGAGTTCGCCGCGAGTCACCGCCGCAAGTCCTATGAAAGAGCCTATTTCCATGTAGTCGGGCCCGATCGAAAAATCCGTGCCGCCCAGGGCTTCCACTCCATCAATGACGAGCACATTGGAGCCGACGCCGGAAATTTTGGCTCCCATCGAATTGAGCATTTTGCAGAGGTCCTGTACGTGCGGTTCGCAGGCGGCGTTGCGCAGCACGGTCCGGCCTTCGGCCAGCGCCGCAGCCATCACCGTGTTTTCGGTGCCGGTAACCGAAGCTTCATCCAGGAACACGGCGGCTCCCGCCAGCTTGTTGGCGGAAAAACGGATGGCGCCATCGACGCTCATCCTGGCTCCCAGTTCTTCGAGGGCGAGCACATGGGTGTCGATACGCCGCCGGCCGATCGTATCGCCGCCCGGAGGCGGCAGCACCACTTTGCCGAAACGACCCAGCAAGGGGCCCGCAAACAGGATCGAGGCGCGGACTTTGCGCGCCTGGTCCGTCGGGACGTCATATCGTGAAATTCCCGCCGGATCGATCTTCCAGTCATGATCGCCGACCCTTTCGACCGTAGCGCCCAGATAGCGCAGAACGTCGAACATCACCAGGACGTCCTCGATTTCGGGGATGTTGCGCAGAGTGACCGGAGAACCCGCCATCGCACAGGCGGCGATGCAGGGGAGCGCGGCGTTCTTGTTTCCTGAGGCGCGGATTTTCCCCTTTATCGGGAATCCGCCCTCGATCTGGTACTTGTACATGGCCTCACTGTAAAGCCCGAACCGCGCTCGGTCAATCGAGAGCGGAGGCCGCGGAATTTCCCGCTTCAACCCGCTTCCATCGACGCACTTCAATCAAGGCACTTTCATCAACGCACTTCCCGGATGGGGAGATAGACGCTATTATGCATGAACCGATGAGCCCTTCGTTCACGATCCCCGGAGCCGGCGCTTCCGACGCTACACATATTCTGCATGCGACCCTTGGTGAACTCGCCTCCCTCTTGCGGGCCTCGCAAGTCCGTGCCGCCGAATCGGGCGACGCTCAGACTGCCGAGCTTTGCGCGCGCGCGGAAGAGCTTTGCGACCGATACGGGGCGGCAGGCGATGCGGCGGATATTGCGATCCCGTCGTTCAATGTCCTTTTCCGTCTGCATTCTCTATGCGGGCGCATTGCGCGCGCCGAACTTGCGTATCCAAAGGGAACAACTCCCGTGATTCTCCCCGATCTGTGCCGGAGCATGATTGCCCTGGCCAGGGGGAGGCTGGTGGAGCCTGCGCCCGATCCAAGCCTGGCCACCGGGACGATAGCGCCGCGTGAACGAACCCTGCCCCAGAAACCGGGGACTATCGTTCTCACCCTCGGCGGCGAAATCGGCGACATGCTCACCCGGAAACTGGAATCTCTTGGCCACAGGGTGATCCTCCAGGCGGGACGGGCGGAAACGCTCATTGCGCTCGGTATCCGCAGGCCTTCGAGAGGGACAGCCGCGCGGCAGCCGACTTCGCCCATACCTGCGAATGCGGGTTCGGCAGCGGCCGTAGCCGCGCAAGCACTTCCTTACGACATGCCCGACCTCGTCATCCACGACCTTTTTTCGTCCGGCCTTCCCGGTTTCGAACTGCAGGAAAGGTTGAAGGAAGACTCCGCGTTCGCGGATACCCGCGTCCTCATTCTTTCGCCGCTCCGCGAGTCGGAATGCATCGCAAGAGCGATACAGCTCGGAGCGGACGATTTCCTCGCCACCGACGTCGTACCCGCGGTGCTTTTCGCGCGCATCGATTCCTGCATCGAACGCAGAAGGTCGCGCGCGCGCAGGCGTCTCTACCTTGCGGCGCTGGCCGAAGCGCAGGGGCGGCTGGAAGCCGAACTCAAGCGCGGCTCCGAATATGTACGCGGCCTTTTGCCCGGCAAGATTTCGCGCGAAGGTTTTTCGGCGGATTGGTTATTCCTGCCCTCGGCGGATCTGGGGGGCGACCTTTTCGATTACTGGAGACTCGATGACGGCCGGACCGCCCTCTACCTGCTCGATGTGAGTGGCCATGGTGTGGAATCCGCGCTGTATTCCGTAACGATCGGAAACACGCTTCGGTCCGAAGGGTTGCGCAGTGTCGATTTCGGCGACCCGGCCAGGGCTCTTTCAGGACTCAACCGCAGGTACAGGATGGAGGAACGCAACAATCTCCTTTTTACGATCTGGTACGGGGTCTGGGACCCCAGATCGCGTGTCCTGACTTACTCGTCCGCAGGCAGTCCGCCCGCGGTCCTGATGCCTTCCGACGGAGAACCGCTCGAACTGAAGACCACGGGTACGGTGGCGGGAGCAGATCCCGACGCCGAATACGTTACCCGATCGATTTCGCTCGCCAAAGGATCGCGACTGTACCTTTTCTCGGACGGAATATACGAATTCCGTACGAAAGACGGTGTTATCTTCGGTCTGAAAGCGTTCGTGTCCCTGCTGGAACGCACGGCCGCCGGCATGCCGAAAGGGCGGTCCGCCATCGACACAGTGCTCGCCGAAGTAAGCTCGCGCGCCGTTTCGTCCCGCTTCCAGGACGACCTGTCCTTCCTGGAGTTCCGATTTGATTACTGACCCGGCAATTGAAAAGAAACCGCTTCGTCTGGAATGGGCTTAGCCGTAGCGGCCCATTCCAGACGCTCCAATAGTTTTTCAATTGCCGGGTAAGTAAACTCCGGTTCGAGCAAGGAGCTTCGCAATGACCGACCTGATCCGAATTCCGTTGCCCGACGATTTCCATGCGCATTTCAGGCGCGGACCCGCGGCGGCCGCATATATCAGACGCCATGCGGCATGGTTCGGCCGCGCCCTTGCGATGCCGAACACTGTTCCGCCGGTGGCGTCCGGCGTCGAAGTCGCCCGCTACCGCGAGGAATTGCGGGCGGCGGCTGCCGGAAATGGCCCTACGGCCGGGCAGCGTTTCGAACCCCTGATGACATTCAAGATTATGCCGGGAATGAGTGCGGACACGGTCGCTTCATGCGCCGCGGCCGGAGCGATCGCCGGCAAATACTATCCGGCCGGTGCGACAACGAATTCGTCCGACGGTCTTCGCTCTCCGGACGACGCGGAAGAAGCGCTCGAAGCCATGGAATCCCTGGATCTGGTGCTGTGCGTGCACGGCGAAGACCCGGAAGCTCCCGTGTTCGAACGCGAAA
>JBDKUJ010000016.1:0-2603 GCA_039679665.1 Rectinema sp.
TTTCAAGAGTCGAAATATACGGCGCCCTCGACGGACGGCCTTACGACCAGAACGCGATTTCCCTCGTGGCGGTGGCGCAAAAATGATTTCCCGAACGAGGACAGCTGTCGTCCTTGCTTTCCTCTGCACCTTCGCTTTCGCGGCCTCGGCGCAGGAAACCGCTATTCCGCCCGAGGCTGCTGCCGGTTCGGTTGTGACGGACGAAACTTTGGTCGCCGCGGCCGAACCGGAACCCGGAATCGAAATCGTAGCGCCCGCCTTGCCGCAATTGTCCGACGGAACGGGTGCCGAAGGCTGGTATTACCTCGCCAAGCGGATCGAAACGGAAGCGCAGGGATCGGCAGAAACCGTCACCGCGACAGCGCTCCCGGATATCGGCCCCGAAGATGAATCGGCGCTTCTCGATGCGATGTATCTTCTCGCTTTCCGTTTCGGCGAAAGAACCGCCGCCAAAG
Organism: Rectinema sp.; assembly: GCA_039679665.1. Taxonomy (GTDB): domain Bacteria; phylum Spirochaetota; class Spirochaetia; order Treponematales; family Rectinemataceae; genus JBDKUJ01. The sequence continues at coordinate 456 of JBDKUJ010000016.1, forward strand.
AAGCCGGCAGAGAGGCGTTCAAGAGAGCCACCGTTGCGGGCGATTCCGCGCTCGCGATCATGCTCGCCCGGGAATGGCTCGACAATTTCGGCGCCGATTGGGACATGCGGCGTGCGTTGATAGATCTGCTCGCGCTTTCGGGCGACACGGCGGACGCGCGCGAAGCCTTGAACGCTCTGAAAACCGCCCACCCGGTCACCGCCAGGACCAACGCCTCGGAAGTGGCCTGGCTCGACATATCCCTGCGCAAAGCGTCAGGCGATTCGAGCTGGATCCAGTCAGCGTCGGGCTGGCTCAAAGTTTCGACGCTCGACAAATGGTCCGCGAAAATTCTCAGGCTTTTCCCGGCCGAATCCGGAACCGGCGCGGATTCAGTCGCTCCGGAGAATATGGCCATTGCGAATATGCGGGCATCGGTGTACGAAAAGGATTACATCGGAGCGAAGAATGCCGCGTTGGCCGCTTCGGCGACGCTCTTCGGCGAAAATACTCCCAGAGCCTGGATTTCCGATGCGGGGAAAGCATTCCTGTATTCGAACGGCGCGGCGGAAGGCGCCGCGTTTTTTGCCCGGGCGCTCGCCATGCCGGACGATTCATCCGGCTCGCTTCCGCAATTTCCCGATGGCGTGAAAACGGCCGAAGCGCGATGGGTGACGGCTTTTTATCTCGCCCGTCTGCTCTCGGCTTCGGGGAAGAAAAGCGATGCAGGCATTCTGTACCTGGACCTCACGGACCCCGCGCCCAGTTCCGCCGATGCCGATGCAGCGCTCTGGTACTGGCTCGAAATCGCCATGGCGCAAGCGGCCGAAACCTCGTTCGATGAATCGATGCAGCCCGCCGACGATGGCGGCATCCTGTCTTCGCCCCGTCGTTCGCTCGAACTCGCGATCCTTGCCGAAGCGTCGCTGCACTGGAAGAATGCAACCAATTTCGACGATATCCTCGATCCGTATCTGCGCAGCCTGCTTACGGACAAGGACTGGAACGACGCGGTATCGCTTGCGTCGCTCGTTGCCGCGAAAAGCTCTCAGGCAACGGGCGCGCGACTCGAGTATCTGGCCGGTCGCCTGCTCGAAACGGGGCTCGCGCCGTTACCGGCCGAACCGATGCAAAACCCGGAATCCGCAAGCGTGGTGGAATCGGTGCGCAAGGATTTGGCGGCGGATTTTTTCCGCAGGGTTCTGGATCGCAAGGGCGCGGAAGAATATTACCGGAGCCTCGCTTCATGGCGCCTGGGTTCCGATCCGCCCTTCCTGGCCGCCTTCCCGGCCGCCGACAAAACGGCAAGCGGGGCGACGCTCCCGGAACTTTCGGTTTCGGCAAATGCGACGCCGCAGCCCATACCGCAGCCGGCGTCGATTCCGCAGCCGATACCGCAGCCGGCATCGCCGGCGCCCGGAGCGCCGCTTTCCGAAAGCGCATTCATCAAAGCATACCTGGCCAACGATCTCGATTCGCTCGCCGCATCGCGCGCCATGGCCTCGCTCGGTTCGGCGACCCCTTTGACATTGGCGGCGCTCGCCCGCGAATTCTCGAAAGAAGGCCTGCACAATGCCGCGCTCAGACTTGCGCGCGACGCCGTCGCACGCGGCGGAAGTTCGGCCGATCCCGATCTGTACGGACTCGTCTATCCGATCGCATGGAACGATGTCGTGACGGAAGCAGCGGGCAAAGCGGGCATTCCCGAAGTCCTTGTGTACGGCATCGTCAGGTCGGAAAGCGTATTCGATCCGAAAGCCGTATCCAGGTCGGGTGCGATCGGCCTCACGCAACTGATGCCTCCGACCGCGGCGGAAACGGCAGGGAAATTGGGCATGAGTCACTATTCGCTCACCGATCCGACCGACAATCTGCGCATCGGGATGAGCTATTACTCGACAATGCTCGCGCGGTTCGGCTCGCGCCCCATGCGCGCAATGTTTGCGTATAACGCGGGGCCCTCGCGCATGATTCGATGGGCGCAGGAATCGGGCGAACTTCCCGACGATATCCTGCTCGAAACCCTCCACCTTTCCGAAACCCGTCAATACGGCAAAAATATCGTGCAGGCCACCCTCGCCTACGGCAAAATCCATTATGGATACGATTCTTCGACTCTGCTCGGATATCTGGTGGAAGGAAAGAAATTCGAATGGACCAAGCCTGAGG
>JBDKUJ010000017.1:0-3311 GCA_039679665.1 Rectinema sp.
ATGCGAGTATCGGTGCGGGAAAGCATCCAGGTACGGCCAGCGGCGAACATGTCGGCCATGCCAAGGCCGAGGTCGGTTGCGTGGTCGCCTGCGGCTTCCTGGAACCAGTTGGCGAGCGAAAGCGGCCTGAAGGGGCCGCCGTATCCGCAATCGTAACCCCTGACGCGATACGCAGTGACGAAAGGCTTGTCGGACATGATGTCTCGAATATAGCGACATCCCACGAGCCCGGAAAGCCGTGGTATACTCGACTCTGCTGTCCGGAAAAAGGAGCGCAAAATGTGCGGAATCGTCTCGATCGTCTATAAAGAAGAAAATCCCGACATGGGCAAGGAAGCCGAAGCCCTTTTGCGCAGGCTCGAATATCGCGGCTACGATTCCACGGGCGCCTCCTTCATTGGCGCGGACAGAAAGATATCCCTGTTCAAGAAAGTGGGGGCGCCTTCGCGCGTATGCCCGGCCCTGGGCATACCGGCCAAGTCAGGCCAGCGTTTCATCGGCCAGGTGCGCTGGGCGACGTACGGCGCCGTGTCCGACATAAACAGCCAGCCCCACCATGTCGCCTGCAAGGTCGAGATGGTCGGTGCCCATAACGGCAACATTTCCAATACCGACAGCCTCAAATCGTGGCTCTCGGCACGCGGGCACGCGGTCATTTCCGACAACGACGGCGAGATAATCGTCCACCTGGTCGAAGAATACTACGCTGCCGGTGTGGCGGGCGCCGACCTCGCGGAAATGCGCCGTGCCTACGCCGCATCGGGCCTGAAAGAAGGCGTCCACGATGGTGTCCTTCGCATGGTCGACGCCATCCGCAAGGCCGAAGCGCTCGCCGAAGGCTCCTATGCCGCCGCCCTGGCCGATCCCGAACTGCCGGGCATTTTCGCGATAAAATCGGGCTCTTCGCTCTACGCGGGGTTGGGCAGGGACGCCCGGGGCGATTTTATCGTCATCTCTTCGGACCTTACGTCCGTGCTTTCCAAAACCCGCGCTCTCATCCCGCTGGCCGAGGGTGAAGGGCTGTGGTTTACCGAAAAAGACTACCTCGTGTTCAGTCTGAAGGGTGCGCCCGCATTCTCCAGACCGCGGCTGAAACGCTCCAAGCTCTCGGTCAAGGACACCCAGCTCAACCCGCGCTACAGACACTACATGGAACAGGAAATCCTCGCCGCCCCCGAAAACATCGACCGCATCCTGCGATATTATTTCCGCGAGCCCGCCGACGAAACCCTGGGCGCGCTTTTCGAAGACCGCAAGGAAGAATGCAAGGAGAGCGCCGACGCGGTGGCCGATCTTTCGGAAAAATTCGGCCCCGAAGTCCTCGGAAAAGGGCTGGACGAAATCCTGGCCTCGCCCGGCTGGTCCGATCTGCGCGCCCGCGCCAAGGCCGCGGGAAGACTGCTTCCCGCCGCGGAAGCGGCCTTCGTGTCCGACGAAAACGAACTGCTCTCCGAACTCGCGCGCACCCGGCCCGGCGCCGTCGCGGATCTCGCTCTCCTCGATTCGGTATTCGTCTGGCGGAAACGCCGGTCGGTCCTGCGCTACCTGGGCGAACTGAAATCGGCCCTGGCCGAGACCCGGCGCTCGGGAGGCCGGATCTATTTCGTCGCATCGGGCACTTCGTACCATGCCGCCCTGATCGCCGCGTATTTCTTCGACGGACTCTCGGGCATTCCGATTTACCCCTGCAATCCGGGCACATTCAGATCGATGTATTCGTCCTGCCTCACTTCGAACGATTTCGTGCTCGGAATCACGCAGTCGGGGGAAACGAAGGATCTGGTCGACATTTTCCAGGAAGTACGGGAAAAGGCGCCGGGGATACGGCGCGCATGCCTCGTCAACAACGAAAACAGCCGCATTCCCCAGGAGCTTTCGGATTTCTATCTCCCCATTCTCTGCGGACCGGAAATCGCCGTCGCCGCCACGAAGTCCTTCCTGAACCAGATTATCATCCTCTACCTTGTCGCGGCCGGTTTTTCGCTGCCCGAGCGCGAAGTCAAGGAAAAAGTGGCCGCCGCGAAGCGCCTCATCGCCGAAACCCTGGAAACCACGATGGGCGATATCGAGAGCACCGCCGCGCACCTGTTCGCCCGCCCTTCGATCCATATTCTCGGTACCGGCCTCATCGGTCTCGCCCGCGAGGGCGCGCTGAAAATCCGCGAAGTCGTCCTGAACCATACCGAGGGCTATGACGCCGCCGAATTCAAGCATGGTCCCAACACCATCCTGGGCCGCAACACGATTTTCTCGCTCGACGATCTGGAAAAGGCGCTGGACGCATATCGGGCCAAAGCCAAGGCGGAGCCCGCCCTGCTCGACGAAACCGCGGCCGAAGTCCTGAAACGCGCACCCGGACTCACCGAAAGCCTGTTCAGGAACTATCCCCTCGTATTTGTCTGCCCGCCCGACGAGCGCGACGTGCGCATCACGGTGAGCCAGATTCATACGCACAAGATCCGGGGCGCGGACATCGTCCTCATCGCCGAGCGCCGTCAAGACCTCGCGCTGGCGGCCGAAGGTCGGCCCATGGGCGACGCCAGGTATTGGTCGAAATTCCTGGAAATTCCGCACACGGGCGACCGTTTCCTTTTCGTGTTCGCCGCGGCGGTGACCCTGCAATTCCTGGCCTACCGCATGTCGGTGCGCAAGATGGAATGGCTCGACGGCCTGGGTGTGGCGGAACACGGCGTGCATCCGGATGCGCCCAAGAACGTGTCCAAGTCCATCACGGTCGATTGAACCGGAATTGCCTGTCGACAGCTCCGGTCAGTCCTTCAGAAAGAGCGCGGCGCCCATCGCGGTCGCATACTGGGCCAGTTCCGGCACGATGAACTTGACTCCGTAAACCGGATAGAGCGCGCCCAGGATTTCGCGGGCCATCGGAATCTGCATCGTGTTGCCCACGATCACGATCGCAGTGTCGCCTTCGGCCCGGGCGGCGAGGATTGCCAGCATTCCCACGGTCTGGAACACCATGTTCACGATGCCCGCCGCGTAGTCTTCGGGGCTTGGCCTGTCCGCCATTTTGCCGAAGTTGGAAGCTGTCGCGTTGGGCGGCAGGGTACCGACCGCCCCGGACGAGATGTCGGATATCGTAAGGTCGACGTTTTCAACGCAACCCTTGGAGGCTGCGAGCGCGAAGTTGTCGAAATCGCTGATGCCTGCGAGAGCTTTGCCCAATCCGAGAATGGTGCCGCCGCCTACGCCGGAGCCGCCCACGTGCCTCGCAAGCCTGCCCTCCGCATGCACGATGGCCGTGCCCGTGCCCACCGACACCACAAGCGCCCTTTTGGCTCCCGAAAGTTCGA
>JBDKUJ010000018.1:0-11067 GCA_039679665.1 Rectinema sp.
GCGAAAAGCTTTCCCGCACCGAGCGCATCGGCATAGGAAAATCCGCCGGGGATCACCATGAGCTGGAAATCGGAGAATCTGCGTTCGCCAGCCCTCAAGGCGTTGACATGTACGATTTCGGGGTCCGCTCCCGCGAGGGAAAGCGCGAACGCCGCATCCGGGTCCCGGTTGCTTCCGGCGGCATGCAATACGAGCGCTCTGGGTTTCATGCGTACTCCTTCCCGGTGCCAAACGCCGCGGCCATCTCTTCGATTTCCACGTTCAGGAAAGGTCCCGACGCATCGGACACGGACATGCGTCTCGATCCATTCACTACGCCGACCCGCCGTGATGGCGATCCGGACATGACCGCTTCAAAGGCCGGACATTTCGAATCGGAGACTTCGACGAGCAGACAACCGTTCGTCTCGCCGAAAAGGAGGAGCGCCGCACTCGCAGCATCGGCCATTCCTGCCTCGACATATGCTTCGGCCGATATCCCGGCCCCGGCCCCGGCCGCCGCGCTTTCCGCAAGCGAAGCGATATCGATTTCCAGTCCCAATCCTCCGCCCAAGCACATTTCGGCGGCGGCCGCCGCGACCCCCCCGTCCGAAAGGTCGTGGCATGCCGCCACGAGCCCTGTGGCCATGGCTTTGTGCAGCGCCCGGTACGCGGCGGGCGCGGCGGGCGATATGCCCGGCGCTTTCCGCGCGACGTCCGCGGAAAGCGCCGCCGAGGCCCTGTATGACATACTCGTCGGACCGAAAATGTCGGCGTATACCGAAGCGCCCAACGTAGGATCGAACGATCCGACCAGATACAGGATATCCCCGGGCATTTTCAAATCGACCGTGGTCGCGCAGGCCATGGTCGGCACGATACCAATGGCGGAAATCAGCAGAGATGGCGGCACCGATACGCGGACTCCGTCGGATGCCGTGTATTCGTTATTGAAAGAATCCTTGCCGGACACGAATGGAGTGCGATGCGCGAGCGCGGCATCGCGACAGCCTTTAGCCGCCAGCAACAAGGTCCACATAGTCTCGGGTTTCGCCGGATCGCCCCAGCAGAAATTATCGAGCACCGCAATCCTGTCGGGATCGGCTCCCGATGCCACGGAATTGCGCACGGCCTCGTCAAGGGCGGAAACCGCGGCGCGATAGGCATCTGCCTCGCCATAGCGGCAATTGAAACCGTTGGAAATGGAAAAGGCTCTTTCACCGGACGTTTCCAGGGGCTTCAGCACTGCGGCGTCGGAAGGCCCGGTCTGCAGCGAGCCGCAGAAGGGACCGATCCTGGTCGCTCCCTGGACCTCGTGATCGTAGCGTCGGATCGCCCATTCTTTTGAGGCAACCGAATGATGCGAAAGCACCGCCGCGAGAGCCTCGCGTATCGCGGGCCCAGGTACAGGCGCAGATGCAGGCGCAGGCAAAGATGCAGACAATGGCGAGGACGAACCCGGCGCCGCGGCTTTGAGCCGACGCTGCGGGATGCCGTGGTGCAGGAAAAAGCATGAAAGATCGAGTACCGGAACCCCCGTCTTGCGCACGACGAGTCTTCCCGCTCCCGTAAAATGCCCGAGGTCGAACAACTCGACGTCGTCGCGCCGACACAGTTCGCGCAGCGCTTCCATGTTCGACGGCGAAACGGCCAGTACCATGCGTTCCTGCGCTTCGGAAAGCCAGATTTCCCAGGGCGCGAGGCCGAAATATTTCAGCGCGACCGCATCGAGTTCGATATCGGCTCCGATTTCAGAAGCCATTTCACCGACCGCCGAAGAAAGTCCGCCCGCGCCGCAATCGGTAATAGCGGTGTAGAGCCCCGCGTCGCGGGCGCTCACGATGATTTCGGCCACCTTTTTTTCAGTGATGGGCGCGCCTATCTGCACCGACGAGCCAGAGAGTTCCTGTGTCATATGATCCATCGGCATGGAGGAGAAGGTCGCGCCACGAATGCCGTCGCGCCCCGTCCTGCCGCCGATCGCCACAACTCTGTCGCCAGCTTCGGGTTTGTTGCGGTGCTTTCCGCGAGGCGCGATGCCGGCGCAGCCGCAATAGACAAGCGGATTCGCGGAATATCCTTCGTGATAATGGATTCCGCCGTTTACCGTTGGAATGCCCATTTTATTGCCGTAATCCTGTACGCCTGAAACGACGCCGTTCCGTATTCTTGCCGGATGGGCGACGCCTTCGGGAATGGATTCCGGCGCGGCGTCCGCGGGCCCGAAACACAAAATGTCCGTCACCGCGACTGGCCTGGCGGAAACACCGAGAATGTCCCTGATCACTCCACCTACGCCCGTATTGGCGCCGCCGAATGGCTCGATCGCCGAAGGATGATTGTGCGTTTCGACTTTGAACGAGATTTCGTACTCGTCATCGAATTCCAGGATACCGGCGTTGTCGGTGAAAGCGGAGATCACCCAGGGGGCGTCCAATTCATCGGTAACCGATTTGATGTAGGTCTTGAGGATGTTGTCAACTTTATCGGGCAGGCCAGCCGCCGCGCCGCCCTCGATCTCGATCAATGCCTTGAAGGTTTTGTGGACGCAGTGCTCGCTCCATGTCTGTGCGACCGCTTCGAATTCGACATCGGTGCAATCGCGGTTTTCCGAGACGAAATACGCTTTCAATGCGCGCATTTCGGAAAGGTCGAGAGCGGCGCGGCGCCCGGTCGAAAGCCGGAGGAGTTCGGCATCTCCCATTCCGCGGATTCGGATCGTCTCCACCATGCCGGAAGGAGCGGCATCTTCCGGGAACACAGGCTCTATCTCGCCTATCGCATGCCGCTGGATCACCGGATTGGCGTACAGTTTCGAAGCCATCTGCTCGAGTTCCACGTCGCTCAGGCGCTGTCCGTCCGCTGCGTCGCACAGGAATTCATATCTCGTTCCGGTGGCCGCGGCTTCTATTCCGGTCACGCCGAGTTCACGGGCGGCTCTGACGATCTCCACGGCGACCGGATCGGTGACGCCCGGACGGAAAGCGGTTTCAAGAATGCGAATTTCCGTCGCGCCGTCGCCGGAACCCGGATCTTTGTCGCGGCCGGAACCGGGGTCCGTACCGCAGAGCCTGCACTCCCATGATTGCGAGACAGGGTCGCAAAAAAGAACGCGCCCGAGGAGCTTAAGCTCCTCGGGCGCAATCATGCCGCGCACAAAGTACAGTTCCGCGATTTGCGCGGACCGGACTTTCCCCAGACCGGGCACTCGCATATCCGCCGCCGGAACGGCGGAACGCGGCCCTCCCGATCGCAATTCCCTTATGGTGAACCTATAGACTGGTGTCGTAGTACCCATGCGTATTGGTAATCTTTTCGCACCAGGAAGGTCAAGAGCCCCGGGCTCCTTTTTCGATCGCGCCCCGGATTTCCGCCGCCATGGCTTTTGCCCGGACAGGAGCGTTGCCCGAATATCCTTCGAGCGACATGAGCTCGACAAGGGCCGATTCGCTCAAACGCGACGAGAAGAAGGGATCCGAGGCGATGCGCCCGGACAGAGTGTTGGGTTTACCCCCGCGAAGCTCGGCCCAGGCGGCCAGGGCATGCTCCCTGAGTTTTTCATGGCATTCCTGCCGGTCGGCCCCGGCTTTCGCGGCCGCCATCATGACACGCTCGGTGCATGCGAAAGGCCCATATGCCGCCATAGTTCTTGAAATCGCCCGCCTGTCCACCACGAGCCCTTTCATGATCTTCGCGGCGGTGCCGAGAATTTCGTCGCAGATGAGGAAAGCCTCGGGAAGGATGCTTCTCCGGTTGGCCGAATCGTCCAATGTCCTTTCCAGAAGGGAAAGTGCCGCATTCTGCCACGCAACCTGCGGCAAAACCGACAGTTGCCTCGCAAGCGAGTCGATTTTCTCGGCGTTGATCGGATTACGCTTGAAAGGCATGGCCGAAGATCCCACCTGCTTCGATCCGAAGGGCTCGGACAATTCACCGATCGGCGGGGACTGGAGAACTCTGAGATCAAAGGCGAATTTATGCAGAGACGCTCCCAATCCGGCGAGAGCCGAAAGAACGCGGTAATCCTGCCCGCGCGGATAGGTCTGGGTCGCGATGGGGAAAAATTCGACACCCAATTCCGCGGCCATTTGCGATTCAAAGCGCTCAAGGTTGCCGGCCCCGAGGAGATCTTCGTAGGAAGCTGCCGTACCGACAGCGCCTTTGAAGCCTTTCCCTTTCACGGAATCCAGAACAAGTGCCAGATTGCGGTAGTCGGCGAGCAAATCCTGCCCCCACACCGCGAAACGATAGCCCAAAGTCGTGGGTTCGGCGGGTTGAAGGTGCGTGAAGGCCATGACGGGCAAGTCGGCGAATTCCTCGATCCGACCTGCGAACGAGCCGAGCAGTGCACTCAGGCTTTCGAGGATGTATCCCAATGCGACTTTCATGCGCATCGCATCCGCATTGTCTTCGATATCCATGGATGTGGCGCCGAGATGGATCACTCCACCGGCTCCGGGGCATTGCTCCGCGAAGGTTTTCACTTCCGCCATGAGATCGTGGCGCAATTCGGCCTCGAACTCATGCGCGCGGCCGATATCGACATCATCGCGCCTGCGGTCGAGTTCTTCGACCTGTTCCGGTTTTACGAGACCATAGCCTGACTCCACTCTGGCCAATCCGGTCCAGATGCGGCGCCAGGTACGGCGTTTGCTTTCTTCGCTCCAGAGTTCGCGCATTCGGATGCTGCCGTAACGCCAGGAGAAAGGTGAAAGATATCCGGAGAAGTCGCTCATGAGGGCATAGTAGCAGAGCCGCCGCCAAGAGGTCACCCCGGCGGCACGGCGGAAGTCCGGTCGATCCGGCGAGCCGTAAGCTGGCAGGCTTGTCGGCCGGCGAATGAACGGCCCGGCAAAAGTGGCCCGGCAAATCAGGTTTGGCGCAAAACCTGATCGGGAACTTCCATTTTCCCGGTCCGAATTTCAATCGCAGGCGCTCTTTCTCGACGTTGTATCTTCGCGGCCGCGATAGTGAACGACCGCGGCGTATCGATCGCCGGCCGCATAAGGAGGATCAATGAATTCCCTGAACAGCATTCTCGTGGAAGGCAACCTGGTTCGCGATCCGGACACCAAGACATTGCCTTCGGGCAATTCGGTCTGCGATTTCACGCTGGCCACGAACCGTTCCTACAAAAACGCCCAGGATGCTTACGAAAAAGAAGTCTCATATTTCGATGTCGAAGCATGGTCAAGGCTCGGCACGGCCTGTTCCCAAAACCTGACCAAGGGGCGGGGCGTACGGGTTGTCGGCAGACTGAAACAGGATCGCTGGACCGATCCCGAGGGCAAACCGAGAGCCAGGATCAAAATCGTGGCGGAGCACGTCGAATTCAAACCGACCAAGCCTGAGTGCGAAAAGGAAGGACCTCAGGAGGCGGACGGAGATCAGGATCCGGCGACCCCCGTCGTTTTCTGATCCGCAGCGGAACTCCCCAACGCGAGGAGCGCTTCCTGCACTGCCTCCTTGAGAAGACTGAGGAAGCGTTCCCTTATTTGGGGGTCGCGCATACGCGCCGTCGGACCGGATACGCTTATCGCTCCGGCGAAATCGGAACCGGGCAGGCGAAGGGGCATGGCATAGCAGGTAAGGCCCACTTCGAATTCTTCGCGGTCAATGCCGTAGCCGTTTTCCCGTGCCCTGTTCGCTTCCCGGATCACATCTTCCGGTTCGATGAGAGTGGATTCGCTCACTTTGGGCAGGGGGCCGGGGCCGAGAAGCGCCCTTATCCTGTCGTCGGGAAGGAGAGAAAGGATGGCTTTGCCGACACCGGTACAATACAGGGGAAGCCTGTCGCCGGGAATGGAGCGCATCCGCAGGCTGCGGTTGGCTTCCGCGCGTTCGAGGTAGATAGCTGTTTCGCCCGCGAGACATGCAAGGTTGACCGACTCGCCCGTTTCTCTGGCAAGCCGTTCCAGGATCGGTCTGACCCTTTCGACGACGATATGCCGTACCGGCACATGACTGCCAAGCTCGAACAGCGCGAGACCGAGAGACCAGCCTCCCGGCCTGCGTTCGGCGACACCCCGCGACTCGAGAACCGCCAGGTATCTCAAAGCGGTGGCTTTGTTCATGCCCGTTTCGCGCGAAAGACGGGCCAGGCTCACTTCGCCTCCCGTTCTCGCAAGGTAGAAGAGGATGTCCAAAGCCTTTCCGGCCGACTCGCTCATGGCTGACCCCGTGGCGGCGATGGTTTGAAAAACGAAATGCTGTTTCGCCGAACGGCATGAAGCCTACACACACCTTGGCACGGCGTCAAGAGAAAACGTTCAATCTGTCGGTACAGAGGAAGCGCCGCGAGAATCCTCGCTCCAGAAGCCGTCCTTCCAGTTGAAGCGGGAAGCATCGGGCAAAACCTTCGCCTCATCCGCAGCCCTGGCGATATCGCGGTACATGCCGCGCGTCGACTCGACGCAGGACAGATCGAGTATGAACTTGCCCATGCCTTCTTTCTTCAGGAAAGGAACTCGGTCGAGAAGGGAAAAAGGCCTGTCCGGAACGAGAACGGAATAGTCCCTGCGGCCGAGAAGCCGGAAACTCTGTCCGTCCCGGTCGGTAAAATGATCCGAGTCGTATTTTGAAGGCAGATCGCCGCGGATTCTGAACAGGGGCGGATAGGAAAAAATAATCGGCATGAAAGCCGCGGGCGGCAAGGCGCCACTCATCTTGCCAAGGCTCTGTTTGGATATTTCGAGAGGGGGAACGATATAGCGCGCGCCCTGTTCGACGAGAAAGGCGAGCGACCATTTGTTGAAGGAATACAGCCAGGGACCGGCGATCACGACCGCATCCTTGCCGCGCAAGAGCCCGAAATGCGCGGGGTTGTTGGCCACGACCGTCCTGACCCCTTTGGAAAGCCAGTATTCGAGTTCGGGCTCGAGCCACACGGCGTCCCCCTCGGGGAAATAGGGATCGAGCCAGAGAATCAGGTTTTCCTTTTTGTAGGGAAGAGAGGTTTCGTTCTTGCGCAGCGTTTCGGCATTGAGCCTGTCGAACAGGATCATCGCCTTGCGCGGCTTCAGGACCAGCGAAGCATGAAGATCCGCCACCTTGCCCACAAGGACATAAATCCCATCGGGCAGGACTTCCAGATCCCTGCGGGTAGGAACAGTAAACTCAGGCCGGGGAGACGTCTCGTAGGAAGGGAACTTCCGGAACCGATCCAGACCGTTGGGCATGACCGGCTTGTATCGACGCGACAGGGACTTGGTCTGCACGAGATAGACTTCGTCGGTCTGGCGCCAGTCGCCGTCGAAACGGACAAGCATGCCGTTGGGCTGGGGCAGGATTTCCTTTACTTTGGCAGTGATTCGCCCCGAATCGTCCGAGCGGTGGATCCGGAGGGAATCGCCTTCGGTGAGCCCATCGAACGTGTTCATGAGCGCATAACGCTCGTCATTCACCACGCGGATGTCGCGGATCTTGCCGAGCTGGATGCCGGTACCGCCCGCCTGGTCGGGATGAATATAGTCGGGATTTGTCGTACCCGGAATGAAGAATGTTGTCTTGCGACGGGCGAAATCACCCTGGAGGATGGCTTTGGCTTTTACGAGGGCACGCTCGCGGTCGGTCTGCCAGTTGTCCATCATGTGGCGATACGCCGACACAACGGTGCCGACATATTCCGCGGATTTCATGCGTCCTTCGATCTTGAAGGAATCGACACCGATCTCCATCAGATCGGGGACGTAGGAAATCAGTTCGAGGTCGTCAGGCGAAAAGAAAAAACCGCTGCGTGTTTCGGATTCGTACATCCGTCTGCAGGCCTGTGTACACATGCCGCGATTGGCGCTTTTTCCCCCCAGGTACGAAGAAAACAGACAAAGCCCGGAAGCCGAAACACAGAGCGCCCCATGCACGAAAACTTCGATCTCCATGTTGGTGGACTGTCTGACAGCGCGGATTTCGTCGAGCGAAAGTTCGCGGGCGAGCACGACGCGCTTGAATCCATAACGGGAGAGAAGATTGCAGCCTCGGGCGGAGGCGATGTTCATCTGTGTCGAGGCGTGGAGGGCCAGCTTGGGGAAATTCTCCCTGGCCATTTTCACGATGCCCAGATCCTGGACAATGACACCGTCCGGGCCGACGCGCTCCAGATACTGCAGCATCTGCCAGACCCTGTCGGCCTCCCACTGTTCGAAAACCGTGTTGACGGTTACATAAACCTTTTTTTTGCGGTCGTGGCAGGCTTCCACCGTCGCTTCGAACTGGTTGAAGGCGAAGTTGGACGAACGCATGCGTGCATTGAAAGTACGCAAGCCGAGATATACGGCATCAGCCCCCTCGCCCAAGGCGGCGTCGAGAGCTTCGGGGTTTCCGGCCGGAGCGAGCAATTCCACTGTTTTCACGTTCATGTATATATAGGAAAAAGCACTTCGGGGCAATACGTCTGCAAGAAGCAGGTTGAAAACAGTCTCCGCTTCCGTATATATTGTCATACGTTACCATTCCACGCCCCGGAGCCTTTCATGGACATGCGGACAACGCGCAACATCGGCATAATGGCGCATATCGACGCCGGCAAGACTACAACGACCGAGCGTATTCTCTATTACTCGGGAAAAACCTATAAGATAGGAGAGGTCGACGACGGCGAAGCCATCATGGACTGGATGGACCAGGAACAGGAAAGGGGCATCACCATCCAGAGTGCCGCTACGACGACCTATTGGCGCAATCATCAGATAAACATCATCGACACGCCGGGTCACGTCGATTTCACCGCCGAAGTGGAACGGTCTCTGCGTGTCCTCGACGGAGCGGTGGCCGTATTCTGCGCGGTCGGCGGTGTCGAGCCCCAGTCCGAAACCGTCTGGCACCAGGCCGACCGTTACCGGGTTCCCCGTATCGCCTACATCAACAAGATGGACAGAATGGGCGCCGATTTTGACGCCGTCCTCGCAGACATGCGCGCAAAACTCGCCGCCAACCCCATTCCCGTCAACTATCCGATCGGCAGCGCGGCGGGATTCGAAGGCGTCATCGACCTCCTGGCCATGGAAGAAATCCGCTGGGACGGGGACGGCCACGAAATGATCCGCTCTCCTGTCGCTCCCGCTCTCGCCGCCGACGCCGCCGTGCGCCGCGAAGCACTCATCGACGCACTGTCGGCGCATTCGGAAGCGATCACCGATCTCTATCTCGAAGGCGCGGAAATTCCTTCCGCCCTGATACGCAGCGAACTCCGGAAGGCTTGCATCGCCCACCACCTGGTGCCTGTCGTATGCGGAGCGTCACGCCGCAATATTGGAGTCCAGCCGCTTATCGATGCGATTGTGGACTATCTGCCCGCCCCCGATGAGGTCGAACCCGTAAAAGCCTTCCACGTAAAGAAGGAAGAAGAAGTGGAAGTTCCCTGCAAGGCTTCAGGCTATCCGCTCGGGCTCGTGTTCAAGGTTCAGTACGATCGGGAAGCCGGCCCCCTATGCTATGTGCGCATGTATTCGGGCTCGATCCGCAATGCGAGCGTCGTCTATAACCTGTCGAAGAAAAAGCGCGAACGCATCACCAGGCTCCTGCGCATGCACTCGAACAAAAGCGAACCTCTCGACCAGTGCGAGGCAGGCGATATTGCGGTAATCGTCGGCATGAAATCCGCCCAGACGGGCGATACGATAGGAACCGAAGGCTGGCCGGTCCTCCTGGAACGGATGCACTTCCCCGAACCCGTAATCTCGGTCGCCATCGAGCCCAAGACCCTGTCCGACCGCGAAAAACTCAAGGAAACGCTCGATATCCTGTCGATGGAAGACCCCACCTTCACGACGAGAGACAACGAAGAAACCGGTCAGCTCGTCATTTCCGGCATGGGCGAACTGCACCTGGACGTCCTGGTGACGCGAGTCATACGCGACTTCAAGGTCCAGGCCCGCGTCGGCAATCCTCAAGTGACCTACCGCGAATCCATCACCAGGGAAGTGCGTCACACCGAAGAGTTCCGAAAATCCGTGGCCGGCAAGGAAATTACGGCCAAACTGACCCTGGAAGTCACTCCCCTGCCCCGCGGCACCGGCAATGTCTACAAAAAAGCGGTACGCGCACCTCATGTGCCGGAGGAAATCTTCGACGCGATCGAACGCGGAATCACTGCAGCCTTCGGTTCGGGCATCCAGTTCGGCTATCCGGCGGTGGATATCGGCGTCAGCCTGGTCGATATCGCCTGGGACGAACTTACGTCCACCCCCTTTGCTTTCGAAGCCTGCGCCAATATGGCTTACGACTCGGCGTGCCGTGCCGCGGCCCCCGTCATGCTCGAACCAGTCATGAAGGTCGACATTCTGACTCCGAAGGAATTCGTCGGCGAGGTGATGAGCCTCGTATCGCAGCGCGGCGGCATCATAATCGGTTCGGATTCGAAGCCTTCGAGTGAAATCGTGCATTCGGAAGCGCCGCTGGCGACCATGTTCGGCTTCACGACCTCGCTGCGATCGGTCAGTCAGGGCAGAGCTTCCTTCAGCATGGAATTTTCGCACTTTCAGCCAAAGCGCTGACGCCTTAAGCCGTCGAGCCCCTCCCGACGGGACGTTCGAACAAATCCCGCAATCTTTGGCCCCGCGATTTTCAATCGCGGGGCTTTTCTGCGTGCGTTGTATCTTCCGGGTACGTAATAAGCCCGGAGGAGGGGATCACGACGGAACGACGGTCGGACAGGGGTATTCGCATCGCATTCTTCATCCCCGCGCTTTTTTCTTTCACTTTTTTTCTTTTCGCCTTTTTCCCCTTTCCCGCCACGGCGGATACGGATGCCGGCAGGATCGCCTTTATGCCGAAAGATGCGCAAAGCCTGAGCTTTTCGATCGTCCCGAAACAGACCAAGCCCGACTCCTGCGGTGTAGCCGTACTCACGGGAATGCTTTCGCTCAGGAAGGGAGGAGGTCCGGACGAAACGGCGCTGCTCGCATCGGACCCCGGACTCGGCACGGCGGCCGATGGCGGAATAAGCCTGGCCGACATGCTCGATGCGCTCGCCGTACAGGGAATACGCAGCGCCGCATTCCGCACCGACTACGAAGGCCTTCGCGAGGCGATCGCCCGATACGGCCCTGTAGCGCTCCATCTGGAGGAACCCCGGGCGCATTTCGTGCTCGC
>JBDKUJ010000019.1:0-2003 GCA_039679665.1 Rectinema sp.
GGCCCAGCGCAAGCGAACCGATTTTGAACGCGGGTTGCCGTACCGCTCTTCCGCGCTTGCCCGTATTTCCGCGTCCTGGATACGCGAATACACGCCCGCCGCCTTCCCTTCTTCGAAGGCACGCACCACGCGTTTGTCCTCGCCCGAATGGAAGGTGAGGATGACAACCCGACCGCCCGGGTAGAGGCAATAGGGCAGGTCGGCCAGCAGGGTTTCGAGGGCGGAAAACTCTCCGTTTACCGCGATGCGCAGCGCCTGATACGTGCGACGGATTGCTTTGGTCGTTTCTTCATCGCTGCGCTTCAATCCGGACAGGGCCGTTTTGACGGCCTGGGTAAGCGCGCGTGTCGTGGTCATTTCCTGGCGTTTCTGCACAATAGTGTGCGCGATGCTCCCGGCGTCGGGCTCGTCGGCATTGTCCTTCAAAAGCGCCGTGATTTTCGCTTCGGAGAGGCGGCGCAAAAGCCTGGCCACCGACTCGCCCTGTTCCGGGTTCATCCGCATGTCGAGCGGACCTTCGTATTTGAAGGTAAATCCGCGTTCCGGATTGTCGATCTGCATGGAGGAAATCCCGAGATCGGCCAGAACCATGTCCACGCCGGGGAGCCCGATCGTCGAAAGTATTTTCGGGAGAGCCGCGAAGTTCGAGTGGACCGCCACGAAAACCTCGGGGCCGAAACCTTCGGCGCGAAGCCGGGACTCCGTTTTCGGGAGCTCGACAGGATCGACATCGAGCCCATAGAGCCTTCCGCCCGGCAGGATTTTTTCAAGTATTTCCCGGGCATGCCCGCCATACCCAAGAGTCGCGTCCACGGCGATTTCGCCCGGCCGGGGATCGAGGATGTCGAGCACTTCCTTCAGGCAGATGGGGCGATGCGTGCCGGCCGGCGTATCTCCGCGGGCGATCACGTGCTCCACGTCTTCTTTATATCGCTCCGGATCCAGTTCCTTGTATTTTTCGGCAAAGGTATGGGGATGGGTCCCCGTATAGCGCAGTCGGCGCTTGTGCGGTTGTTTCGAAGCGGGTTCGTCCATTTTGTCCTCTCCCGATAGCAAGGGCGATGATTCCGGCCGGTCCAGGACTTCCCTTGAAAATGCCATGCCCGCTCCCTCGTAGTATAGCCGGTTACACAGGATTCCCTGCACGATTGTCGCGCCCGACGCAGCACGCCGCTACAAAAATCAAATTGCTGCACGAGGCTTTTTAAAAAGTAACCGACTTTTGAAATTGGCTCAAACACCTGTTGACTTCGCAAAATCGGTGAAGTATTGTTTTCTCCGGAAGGGGAGTAGCACCCTGCCCGGGAGCTTCGGCGCTGTCCGGCAGGGGACCTGATCCGTCAATACGGTCGTTGATTCGGCCCGGATCGGTCGCCTTTTAATAAGGCCCGCAAGACCTCCATCAGCGTATATGTACGCCGGTGGAGGTTTCTTTTTTCAGTGGCCGCTCATCCCGTTCCGGAGGCGGTGCATATGTCGTTGAAACTGCGTCTCGCGCGAAGTGTGGTGATGTCCAAGATAAACTATGTCAGGGAAGATCCCGAGACCCGGCTGCCCGAAATACTCGATTGGGCCCGCCGGCTCGATCTGACGGGGCGTTTCGATTCCGCGTTCGATACGCTCGATCCGATCGCGCGCGACCGCAACAACAACTGGAACCGCATGATCCGTTCCGTGCTCGCCGAGACCGCGCCCGCCTGCATGGAAAAACTGGTCGGCAATTTCGCCGTCAATACCGCCCTCGCATCCATCCCGCTGCGCGAAAAGCTCATAAAAAAGCTGGGCTGCAATATTCCCTGGGCCATCCTCATGGACCCGACCGCCGCCTGCAACCTGCACTGCACCGGCTGCTGGGCCGCCGAATACCAGAAAACCGCCAACATGGATTTCGACCTTCTCGACCGCATCATCACGGAAGGCAAGGAACTCGGCATTTACATGTACATATACTCCGGCGGCGAACCGCTCGTCCGGAAAGCGGATCTCTTCAAACTGGCCGAAAA
>JBDKUJ010000020.1:0-2422 GCA_039679665.1 Rectinema sp.
CGGCGGGACGAACGGCACCCCGCATGTACTATGCGGAGGAGGGCATTATGAAAAACGGTAAATCGTATGTGGATATCGGCTCGATTCTCGACGATGTCTTCGAAGCGGCCAAGGATTTCGGAGAGAAGTTCAAAAACTTTGATCCCGGCATGATGGGCGGATGTGGTCCACTGGGTGGACATGGACCGATGGGCAGCCACGGCCCCATGGGCGGCCATGGCCCGATGGGTGAACATGATCCGATGGGCGGTCCCGGTCCGGCGGACGAAGCTTCGGACGGATCTTCACGTGGCCCGGGCGGTATGGGTGGCATGGGCGCCCGCGGCTCGGCCTGGTTCGAAACAGGGTTCGACGAAAACGCCGACTACTATCCCAATTTCTCCTATCCTCCTCTCAACGTCTACCTGACGCCCGACAGAAGCATGGTGTTCGAATTCGCGCTGGCCGGTTTCGACGAAAAGAATATTTCCCTCAGCTTCCAGGGCGATTACATGGTGTTCTCCGCCCGCATCGATCTGGAGCCGCCCGTGGAAGGAACCCGCTATTTCAAGCGCAGGCTCAAGCTGAAGGACGTGGACAAGCAGAAATACTTCGTACCCGCCGACAAGTTCGATCAGGAAAAGGTAAAGGCGATTTTCCGCAACGGTATCCTGAAAGTGATCATCCCCCAGCGCGAAGAGCCACCCGCCCCTGAAGGCATCAAGATCGAGATCGTCCGCGAAGGCGAATGATCTCGCCAGTCGCTTTGACAGTCTCTGAAGTGAATGCATAGCGAAACGGCCGGGAGTCATCCTCCCGGCCGTTTTTTATTTCCATAGAGGATTTTTCAAAGGTCGGAAGACTTTTGAAATTGGCTCCATAGTTATGCGCTACCGGGATCAGAGCCAGCCCTGTTTCTCGTACCAGGCGTACGTGGCCGCAACCGCATCCGCAGTGTTCCATGCAGGTTTGAAACCGAGGAGCCGCGCCGTTTTCGACGTATCGGCGATCCAGCGTTCCTGCCGTCCTTCCAGAAGCTTGTCCCTGTTGATCAACTGCGGTTTTTTGGCCAACGGTTTGGCCATTTCGGCCGCACCCGCCGCAAGGGCCAGACACCAATCGGGCACCGTGAAAGCCAGTCCGTTCCGCTCCGACGCCGCGCCGATCAGGGCCGTGAAATCCGCCCAGCTGTACACACCTTCGTCAGCCACCATGAAATCCTCGCCCATGGCGGCCGGATTTTCGATACACGCGATGACCGCGCCGACCAGGTTCTCGACATAAAGAAAAGACAGTCGGGCTTTTGCGCTGAGCGATACTCTGAGTCCCCTTTTCGCCATCCTGAACAGCTCGAGCATGTCCCTGTCCCTCGGGCCGTAGACAGGAGGCGGACGCAGAAAAGTGCAGGGCACCGGATACGCGACGCTCCGCATGACCCGTTCCATCTCGGCCTTGCTGCGGCCGTAGGGAGTGAGGGGATGCAGCGCAGCATCCGCGCCGACGCCGCATCCATCGGCGCTCGGACCCGATGCGGAAAGCGAACTGATAGCGATGATCCGCCCGGGAGGAGAGGCGGAGTTGCGCACCGCGGCGGCCAGTTTGGCCGAACCGAGAGCATTCACGACGCGAAACCGGTCTTCGGTGAGGGCGCGGGTGAGTCCCGC
The DNA here is from genome assembly GCA_039679665.1 of Rectinema sp. Classification (GTDB taxonomy): domain Bacteria; phylum Spirochaetota; class Spirochaetia; order Treponematales; family Rectinemataceae; genus JBDKUJ01. The sequence goes on from JBDKUJ010000020.1 coordinate 1,644, forward strand.
CACATGGACCAGGGAATCGCAACCTTCCAGAAATTCCCCGAGGCCCTGGCCCGAATCGATATCGCCCCGGTGGATGCGAATCGGCAGGCCTTCCAGCCACCCGGGCGCGCGGCCGGGGCGCAGAAGGCAGGACACTCCGAAACCGCGCTCCAGAAGGCCTTCGACGATATGGCTTCCTACAAACCCCGTGCCCCCGGTAACCGCCACGGTACTCATCGCATGCTCCATTGCAGTCCCATTGCATGCCTCACTTACATGTCCCACTTACATATCCCACTTACATGTCCCGCGCCGCGATCAGATCTATGCCCGTACCCATAAGATCCGCGGCGAGCACCTTGCCGCGAACGACGGGGAGCTCCACCTGAATCGCGTAGATGATCTCGAGAAGCCCGGCGATCTTTTCACGCGGAAATGCGGCCGTGGTCCGGACAGGCACACGCCGTGGCCTGTATTGCTGGCCGCGCGCAGGTCCTGCCGGAGGCCCTGCAGGGAGCGCTGTGGCGCCCCCTGCGACGCTCCCTGCGGCCGACTCGCCAGGCTTGCCCATTCCGCCCGCCCCACCTGTGCCTTTGATGCGACAGGTAGCGGTGACCACCCTTTTGGGCGTGAGGAATTCCTCCCTCGCATAGACCGCGCCGCGTGCGCAACGGTTGCCTGAAACCTTGATCCCGCCGTCGGGCGACGTTTCCACCTCCAGACGGCAGCCGATCGGACAGGTAATGCACGTCAATTCACTCATCGTTCGCGCTCCCTCACTGGATCGAAATCTCGACCGC
>JBDKUJ010000021.1:0-3392 GCA_039679665.1 Rectinema sp.
TTGTCGGTAAAGCGGAGCGACAGCTTGGGATAGAGTTCCCTGTCCTGCAGTTTTACGAGGGCCTCGGCAAGATCCATGCCGCGTACGTCGGGCACCATGGTCCGCTCCGCGCCGCGCAGGACGAGGAAAAAAGCGCCGAGCGCCGCCACGATGAGCACGAGAACCATGAGGGCAGCGAACAGTCTGAAGGTCCGCCTCTGCGGTTTCGTCCATCCCGAAAAATCGAAACGCGGCTTTTTGCCGGAAACATTCGGAGTATTCATTTTGAAAGGCTATCCTCAAGGCCACCGCCGAGCACTGCGCCCGCAAGATCCCTCACTCCATTGGCGAATTCTTTGTAGGACAATGCCTTGCGAGTGGAGAACCGCAGACGCGTCAATGCGACGAGACCGTCTTTAGTTTGTACCATCAGCCCTCTGGACTTGTCCAGACCGACTATGGTTCCCGGCGAGGATACCGGCGAGGATACACCCGCCGAAGATACGGCAGGCGAAAGCAACTCGCCCCCGTCGGGCCAGGGCACGCTCTCGAGCAGATCGAGCTTTTTCCCCCGGAGATATGTATGGGCGACGGGCCAGGGATCGTACGCCCTGATTCTGGCGTCTATGTCGAGGCAGGACATGTTCCAGTCGATGAGACCGTCGCTCTTGGCGATCATCGTGCAGTAGCTGGCTTCGCCGGTTTGGGGCACGGACACGGCGCGGCCTTCCGCGATGGCGTCCACCACGTCCGCAAGCAGTCGCGCGCCGGCTTGTGCGGCGGTCGCGCTCAAGCCGGCCGTGGTTTCGCGACCGCCGAGCGGGATCCGGGCGACGGCGTAAAGCTCTCCTGAATCCATTTCAAGGGCGAGGCGCTGGACACTCACCCCAGTTTCGGCGTCCCGGGCGAGGATCGCGGCGGGAATGGGCGCGGGTCCGCGATATCGAGGCAGGAGACTCGGATGGACATTTAGTCCTCCCATGGGGAAAAGCGCAAGGAAACGGGGACCGAAAATCTTGCCGTAGGCGAAACTCACGAGGAGATCAGGATGCAAGCCCGACACCGCATCCCTGGCTTCGGCGCCGAGTCGTTCGAACGGGAGAACGGGCACTGGTCCGCCGGGGAGGCCGGCCGCGGCGAGGGCCACGGGCGTCGCGGATACGATACGGCCCCTGCCCTGTTCCGTTTCGGGATTGCTGAGTACACCGACGATCTCGTGGCGTTCCGCAAGCAGCCGGAGCGCGGGGACCGCGATTTCCGGGCTCCCTGCGAACAATATCCTCACGCTCGCTCCTTTGGTGTCACGAACTACATTCTCAACAGACGATTATAATGCAGAATCGCTTTTTCCCTGCGGACGGGGCTCAAGCGGTCGATGAAAAGCTTTCCGTCGAGATGATCGTTTTCGTGCAGGATCACTCTGGCGAGCAAACCGTCGGCCTCGATGGTGAATGGCCTGCCTTTTTCGCCGAAAGCCTGGATGCGCACCGATTCCGGCCTGCGCACATTCGTGTAAAGACCGGGAAAGGACAGACAGCCCTCTTCGTAGTCGACTTCTTCGGGGCTTGTCTGCACGATTTCGGGATTGATGAACACGCGGGGCTTGTCATCCTCGACATCGGTTATGAAAAGCCTGAGCGACTTCCCGACCTGGGGTGCGGCGAGGCCGAGGCCGCGTTCGCGTTTGAGCGATTCGAACATATCGGCGATGAGTGTCGAGAGTTCCTCATCGAAGCGTTCTACCGCAGAGGCTTTTTTTTCGAGAACCGGATCTCCGAAAGTGACTATATCGAGCATACCGTATCGCTCCATTATATTGGTGCCATAAAAATACAGCACCAGGCCCCAATGGGTCAAAGGGAGGAGCGATCGGGCGCCTCTTTTACTTCAGCTACTTCAGCGCGGGAATCTCGACCTTGTCGCCGACCGCGATGCCTTGTTTCGCGAACCAGCCCTGCGGCACTTCAAGCGCGTATCGCACACTCCGTTCGGACTGTCGGGCTTCCTGGGAGAAGGGCTTCAGGTCCAGGATCTGGGTGATGACGCCGTCGGACGAGAGATATGCCAAAGAAAGGGGCAGGCTGGTGTTCTTCATCCAGAACGAAATCCGCTCGTCCTTGTCGAACACGAAGAGCATGCCTTTTCCGTCCGCGAGGCTTTTCCGGAACATAAGGCCGCGATTGCGTTCCAGTTCCGTTGCGGCCACTTCGGCCTTGACCACCGCGGCACCGATCCTGAGCTCAACCGTCTTGAGCGTGGGATTGGGCTTGTCGGCGGCATCGGCATTCCCGGCGCAGGAAATGAGAAGGACGAACAATGCGAGCGACACGAGGGATTTCAGCGTACCGGCGCGGCCGGTTGCGGATTTGCGCATCGATTACTCCCAGGGGCGGGGGGGTACCCCTCCCCAAGTGATGGTAAAATAAATCGCCGCGGGATTTGCCCCGCGGCGATTCGGAATTGAAACGGCGTATATACCGGCGCATGTAATTCCGGTGCCGGCCGCGCGCTCAGTACCCGCTCTTGGATTCTCGGGGTTTTCTGGATTTCTTGAGGAGTTTGCGGGCTAGAGCCTTCTGCTTGCGGTTCTTGATCGTGGAGGGCTTTTCGAAGAATTCCCGCTTTTTCCATTCGCGGATGATCCCTTCCTTTTCGACCATGCGCTTGAAGCGCTTTATGGCTTTTTCGAGGGGCTCATTATCGTCTACTACTATCTGGCGGATATACATCACCTCCCTTCGATCAGACGCGACATTGTACCGGCCAGGATTTTCTTGTCAAGGGGAGGGATGAAAAGCCAGTATTCCGGATCGACGGAAACATCGCCTATGCGCAGCTCCCAGTGCAGATGTGGACCCGTGGACAGACCGGTACTGCCCACCGCGCCGATGAGATCGGCGGCTGCGACACGGTCTCCCACCCTGACCGAAGAGCGCGACAGGTGCATGTAGATCGAGAACAGTCCCGGCAGATGCTCGATCACTATCGTTGTCCCGGTCACGATCCGGTCACCGACAAACACGACGCGGCCAGGACCGCAGGCCATCACGGGCGTGCCCAAGGCGGCGCCGAGATCGAGTCCGCCATGGACCGTCGTGTCGGAACCTCCTCCGGAATAGAGGTATCGCCTCCTGTCGCCGAATCCGGCGGTGATGCGCCAGACTCCCAACGGTCTGATCATGGTCGATTCGAGGAACAATGCGTCGGGATCGCGCGCCGCAAACACTTCGGCGAACGCCAGGCTTTGGGCGGTCTTTACGGGATCGGCCTGCGTCCGCAAGGCGGAGTTGGCGGCGTCAAGCGGAATATCCTCGCTCGGGAAAGAGCGGCGGATCAGTGCGATCGATTTTGTCTCGGCTATCGGAATGCCGCCGCGACCCGTTCCGGTCACTTCCAGGCGAAGCGGAGCCGCA
>JBDKUJ010000022.1:0-6646 GCA_039679665.1 Rectinema sp.
GCGGCGTCCGCATTGCCTGAAATGAATTCCCCGGCGGGAACCACGGAAAAACCGGCGCTGTCGAGCGCGTCCAGAGTACGGCTGTTGCAGGAATACGTCAGAATCTTGCCGGGCGCGAAGGCGAAGGAGTTGGAGCCGGAAAGCCATTGTTCGCGTTCCTGGTACAGCGGCATTCCGCCGCCGCACGCCACGGGTTCGAGATCCAGACCCGAATCCTTCAGCCCTTCCAGCAGGGAAGCCGCTTCCGAATGAACCAGCCGGCCTTCGGGATCGGCGTCGATGCGTATCACTCTTTTCCGCAACTCCCCCTGAATGATAGGAGCGTATACCAGGGCGGCATCCCGGTCGATCATGGTAAAGACCATGTCCAGGTGGATCGTCGCGCGTTCGCGCGGCAGTTCGACCGCAAAGACGGTGATGCTCTCGCCTTTCAGCCTGGCAGTGTTGCGGGCAATTGTCTCGACTGCGGCGGGCGTCGTTCGTTCGGACACGCCTATGGCCATGGTACGGGGGCCAAGGACCAGAATATCCCCGCCTTCGGCGGTGACGTAGCGGTTGCGCTCGGCCGGTCCGTCGAAGATCATGGCGCGGGCTTTGAAATCGGGATGCCGCGTAAAAATGAATCGCGTGATAATTGATTCGACGAGCCGCACGTCGTAGGCCGTGGCGGCGGACATGAGGCAATCGCCGATTATCGCGGCGCTGTCGCGCATGAAATATGCGTTGGGAAGCGGCCTGGATGAAAAACTGTGCGTCTTGAGGATCGACGAAAGAGAGCCTTCGGGAGCGGGAATGCCGCGAATCATCAACCTGGCCAGGTCGGCAGGTTTGAGCGCCATGAGCTTGTCCAGCCTGCTCCGGATGGGGCAGTGCCGCGCCACATCGGACAGAAAGTCGAAACGGTCGCCTGCGTCGGCGAGTGTCTCGGTCAGAAGGTCGACGAGTTCGTAGGTCTTCGTTACAAGATCCAGGAAGGCATGCAGGCGGTCGTATTCTTTCCGGACGGCGCCGAGGGGAATGATATCGTTGTACAGGTCCTGTTCGGCCTCGGCGGGAGTCATCGCCTCGATTTCAGGTCCCGGAGTGTGCAGAACAAGTCTTTTCAGGACTCCGATTTCGCTTTCTATGCCCAAGGTCGCCATAATGGAAAGTATGCACGATATTTTTAAAAAAATCTCCCTCACTCGCGCCGGTGCCGTTTTGTATATTGATCGAAGCTATTCCCCGGCTTTCTGCATGAAGCACCGAAACTTGTCCTTTACACATGTATTTTAATGCGTTTTTCTGCAGTTCACCGCAACGGGGTAATTTTTTCGCATTCTTGACGGCAGGTCATGGCGCCCCTATCCTGAATTCCTGACGACCTCAATCGGCCGCCCGAGAGACTCTTCGCTAAAAAGGATGGTTTACGATGTCTCGAAGGAAAGTCATTATCATCGGCGCCGCTGGAAGGGATTTCCACAACTTCAACACGCGGTACAGAAACGATGCGTCGGTGGAAGTGCTCGCGTTCACCGCGGCCCAGATTCCCGACATTTACGGCCGCAAGTATCCGGCGGCCCTGGCCGGGGCCATGTATCCGCAGGGTATTCCCATTTTCGCCGAATCGGAACTGCCCCGCCTCATCAAGGAACTCGGCATCGACGAGTGCGTATTCTCCTATTCCGACGTCCCCTACCAGCATGTCATGAGTCTTTCCGCCCTGGTGAATGCGGCCGGCGCCTCCTTCACCCTTCTCGGCCCCAAGGACACGCAAGTCAGGTCGACCAAGCCCGTCATCGCGGTATGCGCCGTTCGCACCGGCTCGGGCAAGAGCCAGACTTCGCGAAAGATCGCGCAAATGCTCATGGCCCGCGGTCTCAAAGTCGTCGCGATCCGCCATCCCATGCCCTACGGCGACCTCGAGGCGCAGAAGGTGCAGCGTTTCGCTACTGTGGCCGATCTCGCCCGCCACAAGTGCACGATCGAAGAAATGGAAGAATACGAGCCCCATATCGTTCGCGGCAATGTAATCTACGCCGGCGTCGATTACGAAGCCATCCTTCGGGAAGCCGAGAAGGAAGCCGATGTGATCCTCTGGGACGGCGGCAACAACGATTTCTGCTTCTACAAGCCCGATCTCATGATCACCGTCGCCGATCCCCTGCGTCCCGGCAACGAAGTGTCCTTCTACCCCGGCGAGGCGTCCCTGCGCATGGCCGATGTCGTCGTCATCAACAAGATCGACACAGCCTCGCCCGAAGCGATACAGACGGTGCGCGAAAACATCGCCCGCGTGAATCCGAATGCCGTTGTGGTGGATGCGGCCAGCCCCATCACCGTCGACAAACCCGAGCTCATCAAAGGCAAACGCGTCCTCTGCGTCGAAGACGGCCCTACCCTCACGCACGGCATGATGAAGATCGGCGCCGGTGTCGTCGCCGCCCGCAAGTTCGGCGCCGCCGAACTCGTGGACCCGCGGCCTTTCGTAGTCGGCAAGCTTGCCGAAACATTCAGGATCTACCCGAACATCGGCACTCTCCTGCCGGCCATGGGTTACGGTGATGAACAGGTCCGCGACCTCGAAGCCACCATCGAGGCCTGCGACTGTGATTCCGTGCTGATCGCCACGCCGATCGACCTCAACCGCATCATTAAAATCCGCAAACCTACGGTAAAAGTGGGCTACGATCTCCAGGAAATCGGAAAGCCCGACCTCACCCAGGTGCTGGACGATTTCTGCGCCAAATTCAAGCTCTGACCCGTTCCGCGAAACGCTTGTTTACGGGAAGGCCGCCCCGGAGCACTAAAGCTCCGGGGCGGCCTTCTCGTAAACAAGGCAGCAGCATGATTCCCATGCTGCTGAAGCTTTTTCAAAAGTCGGAAGACTTTTGAAATTGGCTCTACTGTCCTGATAAAACTCAGGGAGCCTGGATGGCGTCCGTCGGGCAGGCGGAAACGCAGGCGCCGCAGTCGATGCAGACGGCCGGGTCGATCCAGCGGGCGTCGTTCTTTTCGCTGATGGCGCCGCTCGGACACTCGCTCTCGCAAGCTCCGCAATTTACGCAGGCGTCGGTGATCTTGTGAGCCATGGCAACACCTCTCCACAGGGATATTACTTACCCGGCAATTGAAAAACTTTCGAAGCGTCCGGAATGGGCCGCTACGGCCAAGCCTGTTCCGGACGAAGCGGTTTCTTTTCAATTGCCGGGTAAGTAAGCCATGATACCTGCTTCCATGCGACGCTTCAAGCCTTCATTTCGTTGACTGCCGCTCGGTTGCGCTATATTTTGAATACGATGAAAACCCGTACAGCAGGACTCTTCGTCGACGCCTATACTCCCATCATGGACGGCGTGACCCTTACCGTCCGCAACTACGCCTACTGGCTTTCCAGGTATTTCGGCCACGCCTCGGTGGTCACGCCCGAAGTACCCTATTCAATCGTCGACGAACCTTTCCCGGTCTTCCGTTTTCTGTCCATTTCCACGGTGGTCAGGCCGCCGTACCGGATCGGTTTGCCCGATCTGGATGTGCGTCTGCAGAAATATCTGAAAAACAAGAACTATTCCATCATCCATTCGCATTCGCCTTTTTCCACGGGGCTCGTCGCCCTCAAGACCGCCCGCGAAAAAGGCGTTCCCATCGTCACGACCTTCCATTCAAAATACAGGGACGATCTGTCGCGCGCCATCAAGGTAAAGTCGATCGTGAACGAGCAGATCAAGCGCATCATCGATTATTACTACAATGTCGATCATGTATGGGTCCCGCAGGAATCGGTCGCCAAGACGCTCAGGCTGTACGGCTATAAGGGGCCCTATGATGTAGTCGAGAACGGGATCGACATGACGGTTCCCGACGACATCGCTCCGTACCGCGCTCACGGGGCGGAGTACCTGGGCATTCCGGACGGCACGCCGATGGGTCTTTTCGTCGGTCAGCAGATACTCGAGAAGAATCTCGAGCTGATCGTCAGGAGCCTTCCGGCCATAGTCGACAGTTTTCCCGATTTCAAGATGATGTTCGTCGGCCAGGGCTACGCCAAGGATCAGTTGCGAAGGTTGGCGGACTCGCTGGGGGTCGGTGCGAATGCCGTGTTCCACGATGTCGTGTACGACCGTGAATTGCTCAAGGCGATATATGCCCGTTCCGACCTTTTCCTGTTTCCGTCGATCTATGATACGTCAGGATTGGTGTACCGCGAAGCCGCCGCGTTCAAGGTGCCCGCTGTCCTGGTCCGGGGCAGCGACGCCGCCGAGGCGGTAACGGATGGCGATAATGGGTTTCTCTGCGAAAACAGTATCGACTCCTTCGCCGGAACTGTCGTGTCCGTCCTCGGAGATGACGATCGCAGGATACGGGTCGGCTCCCGTGCGCGCATGACGCTCTGCCGCACCTGGGAAGACGTCGTCAAGGAAGTGGCGGAGCGTTACAGGACTATTCTTTCCCGCTGGTCGGAATGACCGACCCCACCTGCCCCACCGGCCCGTTCGCTCCGCCTGCCCCGCACTGGGTTCGCGACACTATATCCGGAACGTTCCGCAGGCCGCCGCCATCCTGGTGAAGTTTGCGGCGCCCTGCCGTCGGTATGAGCCCAGCCGAACATCGCACCGGGTGCATATGGTGACATCCTTTACGCGCCGAAGGCCGATGCGGGCCGCCAGTTTCAGATTGGCTCTCCGGAGATCGAGGCTGAACGATTCCGTTCCATCGCTCCCGTCCGATCTGACTACGCAATCTGCGCCGAATTCCAGGGCGAATGCGTGCGCCCGTTCGGGAGGAACCCTATAGCAGCAGGCGCCTATCGCAGGGCCCAGGATGACGGAAATATCCTCCGGGCGAGTGTCGAACCTGCGTTCCAGCAGAGAAACGGCCTCCCCCAATATGCCCGTGCCTTTCCATCCCGAATGAAGGACTCCGAAACTTCCGCTATGTTCGTCGTACAGCCAGATGGGCATGCAGTCGGCGACGGTGACCGAAACCGCAAGGTTGGGATCCCCGCAAAGGATGCCGTCCACCCCGCCCGAGGACTCGGTTTCTTCGATCGCGCGAACATAGTCCGCCCTGTTCGAGATATGGACAACGCGTCGCGTATGATGCAATTCGATGCCGCAAGTCCTGTCGGGAGATGAGCCGAGCGAATCGAAAAACCTGTTGCGGTTTGGGTTGGGTTCTCCATAGCGGAACTTCATGTCGCCGGCCGAAGCCAGACTTAAGACGGCGCGGGGAGCGTCCGCTTGAGCCCCGGGGAACGACCACGTCAAACGATCGATCGCCGTTTCGGCATTGGTATCTTTATCGGTACAAATCGGCAACGCGTATTTCTCCATTATTGTTTGTGTACTCTATGTTGTATGCTTCGAGATACAGTCTGTCGGCATCGCAATCGCCGTAGACCGTGTCGCCGCAAATTGGCCACCCTATCCAGGCCATATGAGCGCGGATCTGGTGCCTGAAACCGGCGCCTATGCGGACATCGAGTTCGATTCCTTCTCCGGAAACGCTGTTTTCAAGAATTTCGGTGCGGTGCAGCGCAGGCGACAATATACGGCGCGCAAGATCTTCCATACCGGGAGCGATACAGGCCACCCTGGCTCCCCTGGGGCCGTAGGATCTGAACCGGCTTTCAATGACTCGGCCGGACAGGGGCACTATGCCGGAACGAAGCGGCAGGGAGCCGGGAAGTTCCCTCGGCGACGCTACCGCCCGCAGGCGGTAGCGCTTGAGGATTCCGCCCGAGGCCTGGAGCCCGAGGAAATATGCCCGGCCCGCGGGATTCCTCGCGAAAAGCACCAAACCCGAAGTCTCCATGTCGAGGCGGGAAAGCATGCCCGATTCCGGCATTTTCTCATCACCGGCCTTTCCCAGGTTTCTGTCCGCCCATTCCGCCAGGCTTGGCAGGCTTTCTGCCGAGGCATCAGCGCCGGTCTGGATACGGGAAACGGCGTATTTCCCCGCGGAAACGCTGTGCATGCCCGCCGGTTTGTAGACGACGAAAGCGTCGTCGAATTCAGCGACGAGAAACGGTTCCCTGCCGCCGGAAAAAGGCTGAATCGGAAGCACGGACATCAAACTTCACCGCCATACTGGAGCTTGTACAGATTCCAATATAGACCCTGTTTTGCGATGAGTTCGTCGTGGGTTCCCGATTCCGCCACCCTGCCCTGCGCCAGTACAAGAATCCTGTCGGCATGCCGGATAGTGGAAAGCCGGTGCGCTATGACAAGACTCGTGCGCCCGGCCAGCAGGCCGTCGAGGCCGCGCTGGATCTGGCGTTCGGTTTCCGTATCGACGGACGATGTCGCTTCGTCCAGGATGATGACAGCCGGATCGTGCGCAAGCACCCGTGCAAAGGAAAGGATTTGACGCTGCCCCTGCGAAAGGTTCGTGGCGCCCTCGGAGAGCTGGGTTTCATAGCCTTGCGGCAGGAGGTCTATGAATTCGTCGGCATGGACGGCTCCGGCGGCGATTTTCATCCGCTCTTCCGTCACTTCCGTCCCCATTCTGAGGTTGTCGGCGATGCTGCCCGAAAAAAGGAACACGTCCTGCGGCACGGGCTGGATGGCTTTTCGCAAGCCTCCCAGCGGCATGTCGCGCACCGGGATTCCGTCGACCCGTATCTCGCCCTTTTGCACGTCCCAGAATCGGGTTACGAGGTTGGCGA
>JBDKUJ010000023.1:0-3058 GCA_039679665.1 Rectinema sp.
CGCTCGCATCGCTCGGTGTCGTTCTGCCTGAAATCCTTCTGCCCGCGCCTGCCGTGGATCCGACCGCCTGGGCGGTCGTGGCCTGCGACCAGTATTCTTCCGAACGCTCATATTGGGAAAAGGTCGCCGCATCAGTGGCCGGGAAACCCTCGACCCTCAATCTGATATTCCCCGAATGCTACCTCGAGGACGCCGACAAGGAAGGGCGGATAGAGCGCATCCGCGCCGCCATGGCCGAATACCTGCGCTCAGGCGTCTTTGAATCGCAGGGAGCGGCTTTTGTTCTTGTCGAACGCCGGACTCCCTACGAACCGCAGCCCCGTGTGGGACTCATGATGGCGGTGGATCTCGAGCGCTATCGCTACGGCAAGGACTCCGACAGTCTCATCCGCCCCACCGAAGGTACTATCGTGGAACGCCTCCCGCCGCGGATGCGGATCCGCCGTGGCGCAGCCCTCGAGCTGCCCCACATCATGCTCCTCGTCGACGATCCTGAACGCACCGTGATAGAGCCGTTGTACGCCAATCGCAGCCGTCTGCCCAAAGCCTACGATTTCGATCTGATGGCGGGGTCGGGCCACCTGCGTGGCTGGCTCGTCAGGGACGAAGCCGAAGTCGGGCGCATCGCCAAGGCTCTCGCCGTCCTTGCCGACCCGAGGGCGTTCGAGGCCAGGTACGGGACCGACAGGGTCCTCCTGTTCGCCGTGGGGGATGGCAATCATTCTCTGGCCACCGCCAAGGCTGTCTGGGAGGAAATCAAGAAAGGGCAGGAGGGGAAACCGGGCGCATCCGGGTACCTTGCCGCGCACCCCGCCCGATATGCGCTGGTCGAACTGGTCAACATCTACGACGAGGGGCTGCCTTTCCATCCGATACATCGCGTCCTTTTCGGCGCGGACGCAAACGCCCTGCTTGCGGATCTCGCCGCCGCGGGAGCGCGGATACAGCGCTGCGCTTCGGCCGATGAAGCGCGTTCGCGCTGCGAGGCAGCCGCGGCCGATGGAGCGCACCGTATCGCCTTCATGTATGAAGGCGGCGCCGGGCTCGCTACGTTCGAAGCCCCCGCGGCGAATCTCGCCGCAGGCTCGATCCAGGTTTTCCTGGACGAGTGGATCAAGGCGCACTCAGGCGTGGGCATCGATTATATCCACGGATCCGAAAGCCTCGAAGCACTGGCGAAAAAACCGGGAAATTTCGGGTTCCATCTTCCGCCTGTGGACAAAGCGGGATTTTTCGCCACGGTGATACGCGACGGCGTAATGCCGCGCAAGACTTTCTCCATGGGAGAAGCGCCGGAAAAACGTTTCTACGTCGAAGCCCGTAAAATCCTGCCCTGACGCCGAATCGCGGGCTCCGGTTTCACGGCGGAAACCGGAGCGTTTCAATAGTCGAACCTTTCATTTCTCCATTCAAACTTGACAGGACCCGTCGCCGTGTTAGAATCGAGAAAGTGTCTTTTACACCGCCGCCATCCGCGCGGCGCAGCATTATCGCAAGCACCAGAGTCACGTAAAAGGGAGGAGCACATGGTCATCCTGCTGGCCGACGCATTCGCGCCGGACCTACCGGGCCGACTCGCCGCCTTTGGCGAAGTAACAACCGACCTGGCCGGAATCGGCGAGGCCGAAATCGTCGTCGTCAGATCCAAGACCAAAGTCGACAAGGGTATGATCGACGCGGCCCCCCGGCTCAAGTACATAATCCGCGGCGGCGTGGGCGTCGATACGATCGACGTGGAGTACGCCAAATCCAGGAACATCGCGGTGGACAACACGCCCGAAGCGTCCAGCCTTGCGGTGGCCGAACTGGCCTTTGCCCTCATGCTGGCCATGCCCAATCACATTACCCGCGCCGACGGATCCATGAAACAGGGCAAATGGCTCAAGAAAGAACTCGAGCGCACCGAGCTTGCGGGAAAGACTCTCGGGCTCGTGGGTATCGGCCGCATCGCCCGCGAAGTCGCCATCCGCGCCAAAGCTTTCGGTATGAAGGTCATCGCCTACGACAAGTATGTGGCCGCGTCGGATGCCGCCGAGATGGTGTCGCTCGATCAGGTGTATGCCCGTTCGGACTATGTCAGCATCCATACGCCGCTCACCGACGAGACGCGCGGCATGATCAACGCCGCCAGCATCGCCAGGATGAAAAAGGGTGTCCGTATCGTCAATACCTGCCGCGGACAGGTTGTCATAGAGCAGGACCTGGTCGATGGCCTGGTGTCCGGAAAGCTCGCCGGATACGCCACCGACGTGTTCTACAAGGAGCCGCCCGAAGATTCGCCTCTCCTCTCCGCGCCCAATGTCCTTCTGACGCCGCATATCGGGGCGTCCACCGAAGAAAATCTCCTGCGTCTCGGCGACTGCATCGTCGACCGCGTCGCCAGATATTCCGGCGCTGCCGGGAAGCCCTGAAATCCTGAAACCTGAAATCCTGAAGCAAGGAAACAAGGAGAACGCTACGATGAAGCGCGTGATCAATTTCAACGCCGGCCCCGCCGCGATGCCGCTCGAAGTGCTGCAGGCCGCCCAGGCCGAAATGCTCGACTGGCAGGGCACGGGCATGTCCGTAATGGAAGTGTCGCACCGCTCGAAAGAGTACGAGGCGATGCACAACGAATCACAGGATCTTTTCAGACAACTGGCCGGCATGGGCCCCGAATGGAAGATACTTTTCCTCACGGGCGGCGCGTCGACCCAGTTCTTCATGCTCCCCATGAACATGCTGTACGACGGCCGCAAGGCTTCCTATCTCGTCACCGGCACCTGGTCCAAGAAAGCCCTGAAAGAAGCCAAGCGTTTCGGTCCCTGCGACGCGGTCAGCACCGAGAATCCCGACGGTACTTTCACCCGCATCCTCACGCCCGCGGAAGTGAAGGTCGATCCCACCTCGGCCTATGCGCATTTTACCAGCAATAACACACTTTTCGGGAGCCAGTGGCATTGGTGGCCCGAAGTCGGCGCCGTGCCTCTCGTCTGCGACATGTCCTCCGACATTTTCTCGCGCCCCTTCCCGACGGAAAAATTTTCGATGATCTACGCCGGCGCGCAGAAGAACCTCG
>JBDKUJ010000024.1:0-4314 GCA_039679665.1 Rectinema sp.
TCGGTCCAGCCTTCTTCGATGATGCGCCGGATAACCCACGAAAGCCATTCATTGCGTTCGGGGCCGACCAGCGCCGCTTCGCCGTCCCTGCACGCTCTCGCCACCGCCAGTTTTCCCAATGCCGACGAGCCGGGCACCGCTTCCAGGATTTCGGGCATGCAGGTGGCCGATCGGAGAAACGCGGCGGCCGTAACGAATATTTCTCCCTTTCGCAGCGATACCCTTCCCCGTCCGGCGCCGCCCGACTGCGGTCGCAGGGGAGATATTCCGCCTTCCAGCCCCGCGGAAATGAGCGCGCAGCCGCGCCCCGCCTCCCTGAGCGACGCAAGCGCCGCCTTGGCGAAGGTTGTCTTCCCGCAGGCGGTGCCCGGACCGCCCACCAGGTTGACGCGCCCGGCGAAGAACTCGGGGTCCGGGAGCATGGGCGAACGAAGGCCCGGCCGCCTCAGGCGTCCGGTGCCTTCCGCTCCGCATCGTGATGCGCGCGCGATGCCCGCACGAGATTCTTGGGTTCGAGTACTTTCTCGTACCCTTCGAGAAGCCTCGCCACGCCGCAGGACGGCTTGAGCCAGGGCTCCGTTTCGCATAACTCGCATTGCCCGCAATCCTCTTCGTAGCAGCTGGGCTCGTCGTAGGTCGTAATCACGCCCTCGTAGTTGCGAAGGATCACTCTCTTCTCGTTCGACGTGATGAGATAACTGGGCATGACGGGCGTCTTGCCGCCGCCGCCGGGAGCATCCACGACGAAAGTCGGAACCGCCATACCCGAAGTATGACCGCGCAGGTTTTCGATGATCTCGATGCCTTTCGACACCGTGGTGCGGAAGTGGGAAATGCCCCGCGAAAGGTCGCACTGGTAGATGTAGTACGGTTTCACGCGGATCGTGAGCAGTTTCTGCACCAGCTTTTTCATGAGGACGGGGCAGTCGTTCACGTCGCGCAGGAGCACGCTCTGGTTGCCGAGCGGAATTCCCGCATCGGCGAGCTTTCTGCAGGCTTCGCGCGCTTCCGCGGTGATTTCCTTCGGATGATTGAAGTGCGTGTTGATGTAGAGCGGATGATATTTCTTGAGCATCGACGCGAGCTTTTCGGTCACGCGCATCGGCATGACCACGGGAATTCGCGTTCCGATGCGGATTATCTCGACGTGCGGAATGGCGCGGATTTTGGCGATGATGCTTTCGAGCTTTTCGTCGGAAAGGACTAAAGGATCTCCCCCTGAAATCAGCACATCGCGCACGACAGGCGTGTTTCTGATGTATTCGACCGCCTTGTCGATATTCTCGTCGGACATATGCATATCTTCGAATCCCACGAGCCGTCTGCGCGTACAGTGCCGGCAGTTCATGGAACAGATATTGGTGACGAGCAGAAGCACGCGGTCGGGGTATCGGTGCGTGAGTCCGGGCACGGGCGAATCGATGTCTTCATGCAGCGGATCATCCTGGTCCGAAGGATCGCTATGCGTTTCGGGGAGCCGCGGCACCGCCTGGAGCCGTACGGCGCATACGGGATTGTTCGGGTCGATCAGCGATGCGTAATACGGGGTGATCGCCATCCTGAACACCTTCAGCACTTCGGTGATCTCGGCTTTTTCCTTTTCGGAGAGAGGGATGACCTGCGACAAAGTCTTGACGTCCTTGATATTGTGCTGAATCTGCCAGTGCCAGTCGTTCCACTGTTCGGGGGTCACATCTTTATAGAGGGGAATTTTGCGCCAATCGGAAGAAGGATAATCGTGCATCGTCGCTGCTCCTTATTTCCTCAATTCCAATGCGTCCCGCACTTCATCCGGCGTCGCCGGAACGAGACCGGCCTCGCGCGAAAGCCTCGCGGCCCTTTCCACCAACTGGGCGTTCGACTCGGCCAGCACACCTTTTGAATAATAGACATTGTCTTCGAATCCGACCCTGATCCAGCCGCCGCGGGCGATGGTCCCGTACTGGGCGGGCAGGGATGAACGGCCGATGCCCATCACCGTGAAATTCGCGCCTTCCGGCATTGCGCGGAGAAATGCGTCGACATTTTCGGTCGACCAGGGAACCGCCCCGGGCACATTCATGACGAACCCGTAATGATAGGGCGGCTCGAGCAAACCTTCCCTGATGAGAATCCGCGAAGCGTACACGTGCCCCAGATCGAAGCATTCGAGGGTCGGCCTCACCTTGCGCGCCTTGAACTCCGCGGCGAAACGCCGCATCACCGGCAGCGTGTTCACGATGTATTCATCGCCGAAATTGACCGTGCCGCAATCGAGACTGGCCATTTCCGGTTCGAGTTCGACGACCGGACGCAGACGTTCGTCGGCGGTATCGCCCACCGCGCCGCCCGTGGTGATTTCCACCACGATGTCGCATTTTTTTCTGATGAGGTCGATCGCCCTGCGGAATACCGCCGGGTTCTGGGTGGGCCTGCCCTCGGAGTCGCGTACATGCAGGTGCAGTATCGCGGCGCCCGCGAGCCTCGCCGCATACGCGGCGTCGGCGATTTCTTCGGCCGTCACGGGCAGGGCCGGATTCTGGGCCTTCGTGGTCTCGGCGCCCGTGCACGCGCAGGTAATGACAATCTTGCCGTCCATAGCTGTTTTCATGACATGCCTCAGCTTTTGCCGGCGGGGAACCTGGCCGCGGTGAGTTCGAGCGATTCGGCGATGGCGCCCAACGCGAAATCGAGATCGGCATCGGTGTGCCGGTGTGCGATGTACCAATGATGGAAAGGCTGGATGAAAAGACCCCGTCTGATCGTCTGCGTGTAGAAATATACCCTGCGGGCCTTGTAGGTCTTTTCTTCATCGCCGGGAGCCTGGTCGAAGGTGAGGAAAGGCATGGGCGGAATTCCCGACACGGTGCCGGGTACGCCGGACTCGGCCACGATCGAACGCAGGCGCTCGAGGAATTTCGTGCCGCGCTCCCAAATCGAATCCTGCACTTTTTCCCGCTCCAGAATGTCGAGACACTTCATCGCCGCGACCATTTCGAGACTGTTGGGATAGAAGGTCGAGGACACGAACACTTTCTTTTCGGCCACCATCATGATCTCGCGCTTTCCGACGACCGCCGAAATGGGATAGCCGTTGGCGAGCGCCTTTCCGAATGTGCCGAGGTCCGGCGTGACGCCGTAGCGCGCTTGCGCGCCGCCCATGGCCGCCCGGAATCCGGTGCGTATTTCGTCGAACACGAGCACCGCGCCGTATTTGTCGGCGAGCGCGCGCACGCCTTCGAGATATCCGGGGGGAGGAGCCATCACGGGCTTCGCGAGCGGATGCCCGACCGGCGTGATGATGACGCAGGCCACGTCGCCTTCGTGCGCTTTCAGCTTGGATTCGAGATCGTCGAGATTCGCATATTCGAATTCGACGGTGAGGTTCGACGTTTCCTCGGGAACGCCGCCGTGCGACTCGCAGCACCAGTCATGCCAGCCGTGATACCCGCAGCGCAGGACATATTTTTTATCGGTGTAGCCGCGTGCGATACGCACCGCGAGGGTGGTCGCGTCGGAACCGGTCTTGACGAGAATCACCTGTTCGGCGCAGGGAATCAGCTCGGTGAGGCGGCGTTCGAGGTCGTTCTGCACTTTCTGGACGAGGGAAAAGCAGAAGCCCTTGTTGTCCATCTGCTCTTTCACCGCCGAATTGATTTCGGCCTCATTGTAGCCGAGGATTATCGGCCCGTAGGCGCAGAGCATGTCGACATAATCGTTGCCGTCGACATCGACGATATGCCCGCCGTACCCTTTGTCGAGGAAAATGGGATATTCGCCCTGGATGAAATTGTACGGCCTGCGTATTCCCATTACGCCGCCGGGGCTCAGGGTCTGGGCTTCCTCGAACAGAGCCATCGAACGATCAAGCTTAAGTTTGGGATATTCCCGTACCGACATGCTACACCTCGCTTCGGCCACATCCCCTCAGGATGGAACCGTCTGGGCACACGCAAGCCCACCCCGTCCGGGATCTTCCGATCCGGGAATCTCCCGACCGACATTCGGCCGGCGCGGGGCGGGCGCGCGCAGGGTATCCTGCGCCGGGTCGGGGGCGGACCTCGACCCGGCCGGATCTTACTTCACGTATTGTGTCTCGAAAAGCCTGCGCAGCGCAGGGTTTTCGCGAAGTTCCCACAGGGTGATTTCGGCATGGTCCTTCGTGTACCCATTGCCGATGATCATGGTCACGTCCTTACCGATGCCTTCGGCGCCAAGGGCCGCACGGGTGAAACTGGTGGCCATCGAGAAGAAGTACACGATGCCGCCGTCCCGCACCGGCAGGATGGCCGCCATTTCGGTGCCCTGGATATTCACGCAGTTGATGGAAAGGTC
>JBDKUJ010000025.1:0-6623 GCA_039679665.1 Rectinema sp.
GTGCAGAACATCGGCACCCTCTGCGCCCTCGTGGACGCTTTCCGCGACGGCAAGCCTCTCATCGAGCGCGGACTCACCATTTCGGGCGGCGCCTGCAAAAAGCCCGCCAACGTGGTGGCTCCCATCGGAACGCCCGTGTCGGACATCATCGCGGCCGGTCTTTCCGAAGCCGATGACGAAGCCCTGCGCCGCGTGATCTACGGCGGCCCGATGATGGGCGTGGCGGTTCCCAACTACGCCATCCCCATCCAGAAGAATACTTCGGGCGTCCTCCTTCTCAACGAAGAGGAATCGGCTTTCGAAGAAGAAGAGACCTGCATCCGCTGCGGCCGCTGTATGCGCGCCTGCGCGTGCCGGCTTTCGCCCGTTCTCCTCGCGATCGCGATCGAGGACGGAAATTACAAGGAAGCCGACAAGATCGGACTTCTCGACTGCATCGAGTGCGGCACCTGTTCCTTCGTATGTCCTGCGCGCCGGCAGCTCGTCCAGCGCTTCAGGGTCGGCAAACAGGTCCTGCGCGCGATAAAACAGAAGGAGGCCCAGAATGCCCGGTAAAGGCATGCTGCTTTCGTCGAGCCCCCACGCGTTTACGCCGGTGCGGACGCCCCAGCTCATGCTGTCGGTGATCATTGCCCTCGTGCCGGCCGCGGGCTACGGCGTCTATCTTTACGGCCTGCACGCCCTGGCCCTCATTCTCGTCACGGTGGCCAGCGCGATCCTGTCCGAATATGTGTTCCGCAAGCTTATCAAGGCCAAGACCACCATCAGCGACTTTTCCGCCGTGGTAACCGGCCTCCTGCTCGCCCTGGTGCTTCCGCCCGCCACGCCCCTCTGGATGGGCGCCCTCGGAGCGGCATTCGCCATCATCGTGGCCAAGGAATTTTTCGGCGGACTCGGAGCCAACCCCTTCAATCCCGCCCTGATCGGCCGCGCCTTCCTCCTCATGAGTTTTCCGGCCGCCATCACCACATGGTCATTGCCCAACGGTCTGCAGGCGCTCGACGCTACGTCGGCCGCCACGCCCCTGGGCATGATAAAACAGGGTACGGCCATCGCTGACGTCGCCGCGTATTTCGGCGCCGACGGCGCGGGCGGTCTGTACCGCCAGCTCTTCATGGGGTACCGCTCGGGCTCCCTGGGCGAAAGCTCCATCCTCCTCATCCTGATCGGAGGGCTCTTCCTTCTCGCCATGGGCGTGATCCAGTGGATCGTCCCCGTCGCGATGATCGGTTCGACGATGCTTTTCTCCCTGCTATTGGGCATGGACCCGATCCTGGCCGTACTTTCGGGCGGCGTGGTGTTCGGCGCCTTCTTCATGGCGACCGATTACGCCACGAGACCGCTCACCCGGGCGGGCCAGGCGCTATACGGCGTGGGCATCGGCCTCATCACGGTGGTGATCCGCAAATTCGGCGGATTCCCCGAAGGCGTGACCTACGCGATCCTGATCATGAACATGATCGTCCCCTACCTCAACAAGATCCGCGGCAAAAAATACGGTTACGTCAAACCGCTTGTCCCCGCCAAATCCGCCAAACCCGCCAAGGAGGCCGCGAAATGATGAAGCAATTCGCGAAACTCGGCCTCATCCTGGCGATTTTCGCCGCCGTGGCCTGCGTGGGGCTCTCTTTTGTATATGCCGCAACCAAAGACCCGATCGAAGCCAACAAAACCAGGCAGGTCAATGAATCCCTGAAGGACCTTTTCGCCGACGCCGACGAATTCGTGCCTACGGATGTCCTCTCCGCCGATCCTTCGATAACATTCCAGACGGCCTATCAGGCCAGGAAGAACGGTGTACTTCTCGGACTCGCGGTCAAGGCCGCAGGATCGAGCTACGGTGGGCAGTCGGTGCTCCTGGTCGGAACGGGCCTCGACCGCCGCATTGTCGGTGTACGTGTGCTCGAAAACAAGGACACTCCCGGACTCGGGGCCAACGCCAAAAACGCAAGCTACTTTGTCGACAAGGCGAACAGGATCACCTTCCCCGGACAGTTCGCGGGCAAAGTGGTGACCGACGCGTTCGAAGTCAAGAAAGACGTCATTCCCATCACGGCTTCCACCATCACCTCGAAGGCGCTCACCAGGATCGTCAAGGCGGCGGGAGACGCGGCGGCGGCCTGGATCGAAAACGCGGCCATGCTCGCGCCTGAAACCGCGCCCGAGACCGCGCCCGAGGGAGGGAACTGACATGAAGCGACTCTGGAAAATATTCAAACAGGGGCTCGTGTTCGAGAACCCGCTTCTCATGCTGATGATCGGCCTCTGTTCCGCCCTCGCGGTCACCACGTCGGTGTCCAACGCGGTGGGCATGGGGCTGGCGATGACCTTCGTGCTCCTGTTCTCCGAGATAATCATCTCGGCTTTCCGCAAGGTGATTCCCAACTCCCTGCGCATGCCGATCTTCATCATCATCATCGCGGCCTTTACGACTATCATCGACCTGGTGATGCAGGCCTACTTCCCCGAACTTTCCAAATCGATGGGCGTGTTCATACCGCTCATCGTCGTAAACTGCATCATCATGGGCCGCGTCGAAGCCTTCGCCTACAAGCAGAAGGTGATGGACGCCATCGCCGACTCGTTCGGCATGGGCCTCGGCTATACTTGGGTCATGGTGGGCATAGCCGCCATACGCGAAGTGCTCGGAAACGGCACTTTCGCGGGCATCCAGGTGATGCCGGACACCTATCAGCCTATCCTGTTCTTTACGATGTCGCCGGGAGGATTCCTGGTGTTCGCACTCTTCATCTCCTTCAACATCTGGCTCAAAGGCAAGATGCAGAAGGCTGCGAAAGCCAAGGAGCGTGCCTAAATGGATCTGATGAAGATTTTTCTCGTAGCGGCGCTGATCAACAACGTCGTCCTGATGCGCTATATCGCCCTCTGTTCGTATATCGGCATGACGGGCGACGTAGGGCAGTCCGTGGGCATGGGCTTCGCCGTGACGTTCGTCACCGTGCTGGCGACCGCGGCCACATGGCCCATCTACCACTTTATCCTGCTTCCGCTCAACCTGACGTTCCTCAAGATACTCGTGTTCATCCTGGTCATCGCTTCGCTGACGCAGCTTGTGGAGTTCTACCTCAAGAAGAACATTCCCGGCCTCTATGCGGCGATGGGCATCTACCTTCCGCTGATCACGACCAACTGCGCGATCCTGGCGGTAACCTTCGAGAACATCGACTACGGCTACACCTTCATCCAGTCGATCGTCTACGCGATTTCGGTATCGATGGGCTACCTCCTGGCGATGATCCTCCTCGCGGGGGTGCGCATCAGGATCAAGACCAGCCCGATCCCCAAGTTCCTCCAGGGAACGCCCATCCTGTTCGCCGCCACGAGTCTCATCGCGGTCGCTTTCATGGGCTTCTCGGGACTGATCAAGTAAGGAGTCGGAGAAATGCTCACCATAATATTGATCACCCTCGCCTTCTCCGTAATCCTGGCCTTCCTTCTCGGCTGGGCCCTGGGCTTCTTCCAGGAGAAGTTCAAGGTCGAGCGCGATCCCATGATCGACAGAGTGCGCGAAGCCCTTCCCGGCGCCAACTGCGGCGGCTGCGGCTTCCCCGGTTGCGACGGCTACGCCGAAGCGGTGGCCACCGGCCGCGCCCCGACCACCAAGTGTTCAGCGGGCGGCGCCTCCACCGCGGAAGCGGTTTCCAAAATCATGGGCGTCGCCGCGGTCGCCGAAGATCTCGTGTCGGTGCTGCTCTGCCAGGGCGCCCACGACAAATCCCTGTCCAAGGGCGACTATGTGGGCGTGAAAACCTGCCGCGCCGCCAAGCTTTCGACCGGCTCGGTCAAGGCCTGCGCTTGGGGCTGCCAGGGCTACGGCGACTGTACCCTCGTGTGCAAGTTCGACGCCCTCGAAATGGGCGAAGACGGCCTGCCGCACGTGAACTACGACAACTGCACGGGCTGCGGCATGTGCGCCGAGGAATGTCCGCAGAAGCTCTTCGCCATGGTGCCGCGCGACCGCAAGGGTTCCGTGGTGCTCTGCTCGAACCGCAATGTCCTCAAGGCCAACGTCCTGAAGACCTGCAAGGTCGGATGCATCAAGTGCGAACTCTGCGTGAAGAACTGTCCCGAAAAATGCATCACGATGGTGAACGGTATCCCGGTCACCGACTACGCCAAGTGTACGTCCTGCGGCACCTGCATAGCCAAGTGTCCGACCAAGTGTTATCAGATGATCGAAACCGATGTGATGGGCGCCACGAAGAAAGTGCCCGCCATGGTTATGGCCTGAGGCGCGCTGAATGACCAAGGTCGACCTGGATTGGGCAAAACTTTCGTTTTCCTATACGAAGACGGACTGGCGCTATGTGTCGCACTGGAAGGACGGATCCTGGGACTCGGGCCGCCTGGTCTCCGATAACATGATTACGATTTCCGAGGGCTCCACCGCCCTCCATTACGCCCAGCAGTGCTTCGAGGGCCTCAAAGCCTATACGCGCGCCGACGGGCGGGTGCAACTGTTCCGGCCCGACCGCAACTCGAGCCGCATGAACGCCACGGCCGACCGCCTGGTCATGCCCCATGTTCCGGAGGAAAAGTTCATCGATGCCTGCATGCAGGTCGTGAAGGCCAACATGCGCTGGGTTCCGCCCTACGGTACGGGCGCCTCGCTGTACCTGCGCCCCTATCTCATGGGTGTGGGCGACAATCTGGGCGTCCGGCCGTCGCCGGAATACCACTTCAGCGTGTTCTGCTCGCCGGTGGGGCCGTATTTCAAGAACGGATTCAAGCCGGTCAATTTCATGGCGAGCGAATACGACCGCGCCGCCCCGCACGGTACGGGCGCGGCCAAAGTGGGCGGCAACTACGCAGGTTCCCTTCTGCCGCACAAGATCGCCGGCGAGCGGGGTTTCCAGGACTGCATCTACCTCGATCCGGCCACGCATACGAAGATCGAGGAAGCGGGCGCGGCGAATTTCTTCGGCATTACGCGCGATGACCGCTTTGTGACGCCCCATTCGCCCTCGATTCTGCCCAGCATCACCAAATATTCGCTTCTGCAGGTCGCCCGCGACTATTTCGGCATGAAAACCGAGGAACGCGACATTTATATCGACCGGCTGGACGAGCTGGCCGAAGCCGGCGCCTGCGGCACGGCGGCGGTGATCACGCCGATCGGCGGCATCTTCCACAACGGCAAGCTCCACGTGTTCCACAGCGAAACCGAGCCCGGCCCCTGGACGAAAAAGCTCTACGACACGCTTATGGGCATTCAGGAAGGAAGCGTTCCCGCGCCCGAAGGCTGGCTCAGGATCGTGGAATAGGGCCGCCCTGGCGGCGACAGGATCGACAGGATCGATCGCCACGGCGGCCTGATGTGGCCGGCGCCTGCGCGACCGTGCGGCTTTTTGCGGCCGGTCAGCGCGTGGTGCGCACGCGCAAAGCGAGTCCCAGGCTCATCGTTGCGAGTCTGTCGGATGCGGGGTCGGACGCAAGGCCCGAGGCGGCCAGATAACGGTCGTAGCGGAACTCGGCCGCCAGCCCGATGCGCCACATGCCCCTTCGCAGAAGAAAAGGCGTCCAGCGGATGCCGGCCGAGGCGAGCCATTGGCCTGCGGGTTCATAGGCGCGCGCCGCGCCCGTGCCGCCTATGCCGCCTGAGGCGCCCTCTGGCAGAACGGGAGTGCCCAGGGTGAGGGCCGGGCCCGCGAAAAAATCGAGATTGTTGCCCAGGGACAGGGTCGCTTCGAGAGGAATGCGTCCGACATGCATGAGCCCGTCGTATGCCACCCGAGTCTGAAGACCCGCGCGCAGGCCATCGAACAGAGGGAATGCCGCGCCGACCCAGAGGGCGCCGCCGCGCACGTCGGGCGCGGTGTCGAATTCGGCGTTGGTGAAGATGCTTGCGCCCATGTCGACCATGATGCCCAGATAGCCCGAGGGCGGCAGGGCACGGCCCGCGCCGAGCCTGCGTCGGGCCCAATACGCTTCCGAGAGCGAAGAAACCTGCACGCCGGCGCGCGAACCCGCACTGGCCGAGTGCACGAAAAGCCCCTCGCCGAGATATATGCCCACATGATCGGCGGCTCCGAGAGGGGCGCCTGGCGTCACGCCCGCGATATGGAAGAACACGAGGTCGCCGGGCTCCAGTTCGCCCATGCGGACCAGGGTGACCCAGGACGCGAGCGAAGCCACCGTGCGAGGAACCGTTCGGCCGGTCGAATCGAGAAAGGCGCGGAAGACGAGCCCGGAACAGTCCATGCCGCCGCGATCCTCGCCGTCCGAGCGGTACGGGGTGCCGACATAGGATTCGGCCGCGGCCAGGAGGGCCTGGCGATACTTGCCCGCCGCCGGCAGATCGAGGGGACTGTCGCGCGTGTCCTGCGCATACACTGAGCGCGCCCCCGGCACTGCGGGAAGGCAGAACGCGAGGAGAAAAATGAAGAAAAGCGCGGTTGGAACGGCGCTGTGGACCGCTCCGATGCGACCGGCGAAATTTCGCATACTCGATATACATATCGGGAAATTCCGCCGGAAATACTTGAAGAAATTTTAATATTTTGGCATATTCGAAAAGCCGGGAAGAAGCGCGACGTTGTCTGCAGCACCCCGGCGCCGCCGATTTATCCGAATTGCGGGCGGCAAAGAAATGCACGCTAAAC
>JBDKUJ010000026.1:0-4717 GCA_039679665.1 Rectinema sp.
CGAGCCTTTCAGAGGCCCAGTCGGATTCGGTGAAGCGCGAAGCCAGGCGCAGACCCACGAGCCGATGGCCGGCCGGTATCACCGATGCCTCGGCCTGAGCCTTTTCCTCGAGCACGATCTGGCGGAAGCGTTCCTTGTCGTCCAGGCGGGCTTCGAGAAGGACCTTGCGCAGCAGTTCGAAGAGAAGCCCGGCCTTGGGCACGAGCGCTTTGGCGCGCACGAAAAATTTTGCGCTGGATTCTTTCGATCCGGACATGGTCGCGGTAAAATTGGCGGTGCGGATGCCGCCGGTATCCTTGCCGATCCTTTGCGATATCCGTACGAAATCTTCTTCGCCGGCGCCCATTTCCAGAATGGCCCGGCCTATGAGTCCCGCGTAGGGCAGGAGTCGGGCGTCGAGGCGTTTCAGGTCGAAGGCGATGTCGAGGTAGAGGATCGAGCCGGTCGGCAGGTCGTGGAAAAGGAGCGGCGAAGCGCCCAGGCCCAAAAACTCGGTGGGCGGAACGGCGGTTTCGCGCGGAAGGTCTTCGAGGCGCAGGCTGGGGATGGTCGCAAGCGCTTCGGGGCTGTCCGGCGCCTCCTGCCGCAGTTTGAGTCTGCGCTCCGTTTCCGCCAGGGCGGTCCTTTTGGCCTCCGGCATTGCGGAAGCCGCGGCCTCGAGGGCGGCGGTTTCCCTTGCGGCGCGGCGCTGTCCCTCTTCGGGGTCGGGGGACAGGATGACGGTGCTGCGGTGCGGGTTTTCCAGGAGCCATTCGCGGATGAGCCCTTCGAAATAGCCGCCGGCTTCCGCAAGGCGCGCAAGCTCGGCCAGGGGCTCCTCGAAGGCGAGACCCTGCATCGGGTCATTGTCGTAGAGCCATTCGTTCAGTGCGTCGAACATTATCGCCAGGCCGCGGGGGAAGCGGCCGGTATTCTTTTCCCGCAGGGCGAATTCGACGGTGTTGAGGGAAGCGGCCACCGTCTCGGGGTCGATGCCTTCGTCGGCCAGGCGACGGAGGGTGTCGAGGATCAGGGCTTCCGCTTTGTCGAGCCCTTCTTTCGCGACACCTTTGAGGCCGACGGAATAGGCGCTCGTGCGCAGTTCCTCCATGAATCCGAAGCCTGCCAGGTCTTCGCCGAGGCCCGATTCGATCAGGGCCTTGCGCAGGGGGGAAGCGGAGTTTGCGGTGAGTATGTGCGACAGGACGGCGAGCCCCAGCGAGCGAAGAGGATCGCCGTGACCGGTCAGAGCCCAGTTGAGGGCGATCCAGTGCCTGGGATCTTCGGTATCGCCTGAATCGTAGACCGCTTCGATCCTGCGCGGCTCGGTGAATCCGGACTGCAGCCCGGGCATGGAATCGATGTCCTTGCGCGAGTAGGGCGCGAGCCAGCCGTCCATCGATTCGAGGCGTGCTTCGGGATCATCGTCGCCGTAAAAATAGATGAACGCGTTGGAGGGATGATAGTAGGTTTCGTGGAAGGCCTTGAAGGTGTCGTAGTCCAGCTGCGGGATCGTTTCCGGATCGCCGCCCGAGTCCAGGCCGTACGAGGTGTCTGGGAAGAGCGAACGTCGCGAAAGGTCGGCGTGCATGTCGTCGGGATCGGAATACGCGCCTTTCATTTCGTTGAATACGACGCCCTTGTAGGAAAGCTTCCCGGAATCGGGATCGGTTTCATAATGCCAGCCTTCCTGGCGCAGGGTGTCTTCGGTGATAAGGGGGTGGAGGACTGCATCCATATAGACGTCGACCAGGTTCCTGAAATCCTGCAGGTTGGCGCTGGCGACCGGGTAGACCGTCTTGTCCGGATAGGTCATCGCGTTGAGGAAGGTATTGAGCGAGCCCTTTATCAGCTCGACAAAGGGTTCCTTGACCGGATATCGCTCGGAACCGCAGAGCACCGAATGCTCCATGATGTGGGCCACGCCGTCCGAACGGGACGGGGGAGTCCTGAACGAAATGCCGAACACCTTGTTTTCGTCGGTGTTGGCGAGTGAAAGAAGGCGGGCTCCAGTGCCGTCGTGGCGGTAGAGCTTTGCGATGGATCCGATTTCGGTAATGGTTTTCTGCGCGATCAGTGTAAACGACATACTGTACTCCGTAAGTGCGGGCGACTATTGTCCGACTGCCTTCAATGTACCGAATCCCTATCGTCGCCGGCCAGCCGGCGGGAGGATTCAAGGCGTCTGGTTCGAGATTTTGCGGGCGCTTTTATCGTCATACATGGCCAGGTCGATGCGCGACAGGAAAGATTCGACGCTGCCGTCCTTTTCGTGGTCGTATATTCCCGACCCCAGACTCACCGAAAGGCGGTAGGGGCGGCGGCTTCCTTCGTTCGAGGACTCGAAATGCCTCCTGATCCGCCGGGCCACTTCGTCGAGCACGGCGGGATCGGCCGTTTCGAGGATGACGGTGAATTCATCGCCGCCGTAACGGGCGATGAAATCGCCCCGGCGCACCGAACCGTGGAGGATTACGGCCGCTTCTTCGAGAGCCTGGTCGCCCGTGGCGTGACCGAGCGTGTCGTTGATCGCCTTGAATCCGTCGAGGTCGACGGAAATGCCAGAAAAGGCGGGGATGCCGCCCCGGTGCGTGAGCGTATACAGGTATTCGCCCAGGCTGTAGCGATTGTAGACGCCGGTAAGGTAGTCGGTACTGATTTTCCGGTTCTGTACGTTCACGAAAACGATGAGGATCGAAATGGCCGTGGCCGGCCACAGCAGGACGGTTCCATAAAAGAGGGTCTGCAGGGTCGCCGCGACGAGCGGACCGAGCGGATATACGAAAAGGCTGAGCCGCGCGCGGGAGGGCAGACGTTTCCCGTGGATGAGCATCAGCACCAGAGGGTAGATGACGATCGTATAAAGGATCACGCCCAGATAGAGATACCCGGGGCCCCGATGGTACCTGTTGGCCGGGTCGATCGAAAAAATAAAGCCGGTCCAGGGGGAGGACAGTGCGAGGGCGGCGCAGACCACGAAAACGACGATCGAGACGCGCTGCGCGATCTTCATGGGCCTGTCGCGGAAACCCAGCTGGTAGAGCACATAGAGCATGTACAGAAGCGGCGGAGCCATATGGAAGGCGAAATAGAGCGAATCGGAAAGGTACAGTACGATTCTCGCCGCGGTTCCGGGTACGCCGGCCAGGGTCCAGGCGATCAGGTCGAAAACGAGAATGAGGGCGGTTGTGACCACCGTGGCCATAAAAATGCGATAGTCGGCATATTCGAGATCGGCCCTTCGGCGCGACGAAATATATACGACAGCGAGTACGGCGAGGGTCAGGATGTTGATTTCCAGGCGCAATGCGGTCTGAATTCCCATATCGGATTCAGGATAATGCGGTCCCGCCTCGAAAGAAAGAGGTGCCAGTACCGCCTTTGCCGCTTTACTTGCCCGGCAATTGGCTTTCCATGCGCCCGTTTCGCGCCCGCCTAGAGCCGCGGGAGCTGGTTCCCTTTTCTTCGGCGACGGAGGCCGGGTTCGAGCAGTCTGGCCGCGGCGCTGGCTACCGCCATGCCGATGGCGATGGCGAAAGCCGCGGAAAAGGTCTGAAGCCCCAATTCGACGGCTTTCCACGAGTTGCCCTCGTTGGAAGCGAGCATGGTGTAGTACATTCCTCCGCCCGGTACGAGCGGGATAACCCCGGCTATCATGTAGACGGTGGCGGGGCGGCGGCGCAGCAAGGCGACGGCTTCGCTCCAGAGCCCGACCGCGACCGAGGCCGCGAACAGGGCGAACGACGCCGTGTCGCTCAAGGCTCCCGCGAGGATGTATACCGCCCAGCCGATGGCCGCGCCCAGTGCGGCCAGGGTTGCGTCTTTCCTTCCCAGTCCGAACAGAAAGGCAAAACCCGCTGTGGCGGCGGCGGCATAAAGCGGCTGGGCCCAGGCTGAGGCGAGGGCGGCGAAAGGGGTCGAAAGAAGGATGGGCGCGGCCATCAGAAGCTCCCGCCGAAGAGGCGCCAGAGGCCGAAAGCGCCGCCCGTGCCCGCGGAAAGCGCGGCGGCGGCGAGAAATGCGTCGGCGGCCCTGGCGAGCCCCGCCACCAGGTCGCCTGCGATCGTGTCGCGTATCGCGTTGGTGATCGCGACACCGGGTACGAGCAGCATGATGACGCCGATGATGGCCTTGTCGACGTCGCCTATGAGGCCGAGTTCCCTGGCGCAAAGGCAGGCGAGGGCGGCGAGCATGCCTCCGCAGAGGTTGATGACAAAGTCGGGAAGGCGGTGCCGGGTCATGACGCGGGAAAGGGCGGACAGGAAGGCACCGGCCGCCGCCGCGGCCAGGGCTTCCCTCCAGCCTCCGCCGAAAAGCAGGGCGAAAAAGCCCGTGCCGACCGCGGCCGCGCCCATGGCCGCGGCTGCGCTGCGCCCGGCTATGCGCTCGGCTTCTCCGAAGCGCAGGGCCGCGGTATCGATATCGATGGCGTCGGCGCGCAGTTCCTCCACGATGCCGTCGATCCTGGCGACTTTTTCGAGGTTCATCGCGCGGCGCTTTACGCGGCGCACTACCGAGCGCACCCGACCATCGGGTCCGGAAAAGGAGAGGATAACGCCGGTGGAGGTGGCGAAGCATTCGGCTTCGACGCCGCCCTGGCTGGATATGATGTCCATGGCGGCATCTTCCGCCCGATAGGTTTCGCCGCCGCTTTCGAGCACGAGGCGGGCGGTGTCGGCCGCCAGGAGAATAAGTTCTTCGGGGTCCAAGACTGTATCCTCCTCTTTTCCGTGCGGCC
>JBDKUJ010000027.1:0-2116 GCA_039679665.1 Rectinema sp.
GGTCATGCGGGCGTATGCTTTGTGGGAGAAGGCTTCGCGCCGGCCGTTGCCGGTGAGCGGTATCCCCAGGGCCAGGGCGGACAGGGTGTCGGAAATGCCGCCCAGAAGGATGCCCCTGTCGATCACCTTGGTTTTTGTGCCGGAATTGCCTTCGTCGTCGAACAGGAAAGAGCCGGTGTGGTCGACTCCATCGGCGCCGTCGTACATGGTCACGAGGTCGGACCCGACGCGCTTGCCGAGGTATTCGACCGCTTTGGCCCGTTTCCTGAAGAACATGTCGGTCTCGACGCCGTGTCCGAAAGCTTCGTGCGCCAGGGTTCCCGCCACGTCCGGGTCGAGGATGACTTCGTATTCGCCCGGTTCGATTTTTTCGGCCGAAAGGAGCGAGGCGAGTTCCTCGCGCAGGTCGGGCATCTTTCCTTCGAGTTCGTCGAGGACTTCGAGTCCGTTTCTGCCCGATACCGAGCGGTAGGACATCCTGGAATCGTGGCCTTTGCGCGCCACGCCGAAGAGGTAGGCCTGCGACCAGGCGAAGCTCTGGCCGAGATCCCGGTGCGGCGACACGAATATGCGCGACACGTCGACGAAATCGGCCCTGGACTGCGCCATGACCACCACCTTGCCGTCGATGAGGGTATCGCGCAGGGCCGAGAGGCGCGAGAGCACGGCTTCGGGATCGGCGGTGAAGGGGTCGATTTTGAGACTGCCGACAAAGCGTTTCGAGGCGGGTTCGTCGGGGATGGGCGGATAGGTCAGGGTACTCTTGCCCGAGGCGAAAAGCGGGTCGAGTTCCGCGGCCACGGCTTCGGCCAGAGCTCCGGGCTCTTCGGAAGGAAGTTTTGCGCAGGCATACTCGGCCACTTTCCCTTCATGCTGGGCGCGGAAGACAAAGCCGCGCTGGACCCATATGGGTTCGCCCGTGCGCGTTTCGCCGGGCGTGGCGGCGAAGGAAATGCCGCGGTCGTCGGTACCCAGGGCGCTGGTGTACCCGTAGCGGCGCGCCAGAATCCCTACGGCCTTCGTCACGACGGGGCGCAGGGCTTCGAGGTAGGCGCTCGGAGTTCGTTCAGGCATTCCGTTTCTCCTTTGTATGGAAATCGCGGACACGGCTCATGATCCCCGCGACAACGCCATCAAAGTTAGCGCCGTGCGGAGGCGCGTACAAGGGCGTCCGCGAAAAGCGCGAAAAGCGCGAAAGTCGCGAAAGTCGGTGAAATCGGGCAGGGCCGATTTATGTCGATAAAAGGCTTAATATACGCCGTAAAATATGAAAATTCATATTTGACCGGCCTTTGGATATTGCCGTATCGATATATAGGGTGTAGTATAGCGATCGCCCCGACCGTATGGCCGGGAACATTCCAGGAGGAAATCTGATGAACCGAAAAATCATCGCCTTTCTCGCCGTTTTCGCGCTCATTGGCGCCACGGCCTTTGCCGCCGATCTGACCATCTCCACGCAGGTCAATCTGGCCGGACATGACTACGCCAACAACTTCTTCACCTTCAAGGGCAGCGTCGGCGCGAGCGAAAAAGACCAGTTCGTTCTCGGCGCGGATGCCACTTCCGGCGCCTCCAAGCTGGAATCCACCGTCACCTTCAACCCTTACCGCACCGATGTGAAGGGCAAAAAGCTTCTTCCCGCCGGCCTTCGCGGCCTGTTCCTCTATGGCATCGCCGATGACGCCACCCTGACCAACGACGGTCTCACTGCCTCCAAGGCCGCCGACGGCACCATCACCATCCAGAGCGTGCACCGCGGTACGGCCTACAAGCTCGTCACCGATACCACCGGCAAGCTCGTTTTCCCGAACCCCAACGCCATGATGCGCGTAGTCGGAACGACCGCCAACGCGATCCACCCCGATTTTTCCGCGACCGGCAAGGCTGCTGACGCCAACTGGGCCAAGATTTGGGACGCTTCCGTCGCCGACGGCAAGGTCATCGGCACCACCACGACCAAGACCGGCAAGATCGCCCCCGACGCCCCCGCTTCCGAGCTTTTCGCCTGGGAAGGCGCGCTTCAGGTTCTGCTCGACGGTTCCATTCTCAGGATCACGGGCGAGCTGAACGCGGTAAACCGCTGATAGATCGCGAGTGACGGGTTTTCCAGCCC
>JBDKUJ010000028.1:0-2507 GCA_039679665.1 Rectinema sp.
GAGTTGAGGGCGGCGGCCTATTCCTCGCTTCTCGAAGCCGAAAAAACGACGCGCCTGCGCGGTTCTTTCGCGGCGGGCCTCATTCAGACCGACATCGATTTCGACGGCGAAAGGGAAGTGCTCTACCAGGGAACCGACATCAACTGCTATATCCACCTGATGGGCGCCTCCGTTTTCGAGCTGGATTCCTTCCGGTCGCACCGCAACTTCGTCGACTCCCTTCCGGACGGGCAGGGCAATTCCCGAAGATCTTTCATGGACCGCTTCTTCCGGGCGGGCTCCTTCAGGGAAGAGCTCTGCGATTTTTCGGGGCATTGGTATTCGCTGCATGAAAGCGACAAACCCGCACAGATGGCGGTGTTCGGCAGCGACGGCGCGATCAGGACGGGCGGGCGAAAAGCCTCTCTCTCTCTGCGCAAGACCTACCTCTTCCGGAAAAACGGCCTGAGTGTCGATTACGAACTTTTGAACCTGAATTCCGAGGATGTCTCATTCCGGTTTGCGAGCGAACTGAATCTGGTTCCCTCCAATACCGCCGGCTTCGGGCTCATCCTGCTGCGCGACCGGGAACGGATTCCGGTCGACATTGTCCACGGCCCGGAACAGGAATCTTGCGAAGGTTTCCGCATAGAAGTTCCGAAAGCCAAGGAAAACATTGAATTCAGGAGCGACGGCGTCTTTTTCCTCCAGCATGAACCCATTTTCGGCAACCCCTTCCTGCCCGAACCTTTCGCTGCCGGGGCTTCTCCCGATTCGGGAGCGGGTGCCGGCCCCGAGCAGGTATACCAGGGCTCCCGCTTCCTGTGCGGCTGGGACATAGATCTGCCTGCCGACGGAGTGCGCAGGGTTTCCCTCACTCTGGAATTCGGGACCTGACTTGCCCACGGGGCCGACTTTCCCCTAGAATCTTTCCATGCGCATCACAAGGCTTCCTCCTCTGCAAGGCCTCAGGGTCCACTTCGTGGGGGCCAAGGGCACCGGCATGGCGGCACTGGCGGAAATTTTCGCCGCAAGAGGCGCGATCCTGACGGGTTCCGATGTCGCCGACCACTTCTATACGGATGCGATCCTGGCGGGGATCGGCCTCAAGCCCAGCATCGGTTTCGATGCTTCGCATCTTCCCGGGGACGCCCGCCTTGTCGTGCATTCCGCGGCCTATGCACCCGACAGGAATCCCGAACTCATCGAGGCGGCGCGCCGCGGTCTGCCTGTCATGACGTATCCGGAGGCCCTGGGCGCCCTGTCGGGGGAAACGGACTCTTCCGGCATCGCGGGCGTGCACGGTAAAACTACGAGCACCGCCATGGCGGGCACTGTCATCGATGCACTGGGGCTTTCCGCCACGGTTCTGGCGGGCTCTGCGGTATCCAATTTCGGCGGCCGATGCACCCTCGTCAAAGGCGATCGCCATTTCGTGGCCGAAACCTGCGAATACCGGCGTCATTTCCTCAATTTTTCGCCTTCGCGCATACTCCTGACGAGTGTCGAAAGCGATCACCAGGATTATTATCCGACACTCGCCGACATCATGGAGGCTTTCGTCGAATACTGTCTTTCCCTTCCTCCCGGCGGAGAGCTCATCTATTGCGCGGACGACCAGGGAGCCTCCGAAGTGGCCCGGCGCTGTAGCGCCCTCAGAAGCGATATCCGCGCAATTCCATACGGCTTTGATGCCGAAGGACCCTGGAGGATCGAAAATTTCTCGACCGGAGAAGGGGAAACCCGCTTTACGCTTTCCGGGGCTCCCGGCGAATTCTCTTTGAAAGTCCCCGGGAAGCATCTGGTTCTGGATGCCACGGGAGCCCTCGCCCTGGTCGCGGCTATCGTTTCCGGCGACAGGGGAGGGGCCCCGCTCCTCGGACCGGAATGGGAAGCCGCCAGGGTTTCGCTTGCGGAATTCCGCGGATCGAGGCGTCGCAGCGAAATTCTGGGCGAATCAGGCGGCATTCTTTTCATGGACGACTATGCGCACCATCCGACCGCCATCGCCGCCACGATCGGAGGAATCAAGGCCTTCCATCCGGGCAGGCGTCTTGTCGTCGATTTCATGTCGCATACCTATTCCCGCACCGCGGCGCTCCTGGGCGAATTCGCGGCCGCTCTCGCCGGCGCCGATGCGCTCGTGCTCCACAAGATATACGCATCCGCGAGGGAAGAACCCTTGCCCGGCCTCGATGGTCGCACGTTGTACCGCAAAGCGCTGGCCGCACACCCCGAGCTTGTCGAAATCGGTGCGGCAGGCGAGGATGCAATGCGCGATGAGGCAATGCGCGGGGGTGCGCTGAGCGGAGGCGTGGCAGGCGAGAATGCGGCACACGGCTTAAAATCGCGTAAACCCTACGGTTTCGCGCTCTATACAGAAGAGCCGGAAGATGCGGCCGGCGCACTGTCCGGCCTCCTCGCGCCGGGCGATCTTTTTCTGACCATGGGGGCCGGCGACAACTGGAAGCTGGGCAATACGCTTCTGGGCCGGTTCGCGGCCAAGGAAACAAAAAAATGATGCGTTC
>JBDKUJ010000029.1:0-4733 GCA_039679665.1 Rectinema sp.
GCTTCTCCCGGATTGCGGACCGCCCTGACGACCGCTCCGGCGCGCGACAGAATCCGCGAAAGGCTGCCCAGCACGATTTCCTCGTCGTCCGCCAGCAAAATCCTGAGCCCGTCCGGCAAACGCAGGGCTGCGATCGCATCCGCAGGATCGGCGAATTCCGAAGTGGCCGGTGACGATTTCACGGCGCCGTCGGTTACGCTTGCGCCCGAGTTTGCGCCCAAATTTGGGCTTATGCCTGAACTTGCGCTCGCGCCTGCGGTTCCGCTTACGGCCGCTCCCGCCGCCGCAAGGGTTCCGCGTTTTTTTCCATCCACGGCTTCATCGGCGCCGGCCTGTCGCGGTGCGGCGGGCAGCCATATCGAAAAGCGGCTCCCCTGCCCCTGTGCGGTTTCGAGTCCAACCGCGCCGCCCGAGGCGACGGCGGCTGCATAGACGATGGAGAGCCCCAGGCCCGTGCCTTTGCCCTCGGCTTTTGTCGTGAAAAACGGTTCGAATACTTTTGCCGCGACCGATTCCGGCATACCACTGCCGTTGTCAGCCACTTCCAGCACGGCATATCTGCCTGAGGCAAGTTCCCGGTTTCCGATACGGCGGGGTTTCTCAAGGCTTCGACCTTCGACGGTGATCGAGATGATCCCGTCGGTCCTGCCCTCAAGCGCGTCCCTCGCGTTCACGACGAGATTGATGAGAGTCTGGCTGATTTGCACCGGATCCGCCCGTACTTCGGGGATGTCCTGTCCCTTTTCTACCGTGAGCAGGATAGCTTCCCCGGCCAAACGCCTGAACATTTTTTCGGACGCATCGACTTCGTGCGAAAGGTCGATATCACGCGGCGAATTGGGCTGTTTCCTTGAAAAAGCGAGCAGTTGCTTCGTAATGCCCGACGCTTTCCCGGCCGCGTGCATGATTCCGTCCAAATCCTCGAAAACGGACAGGTCAGCATCCGCATTCAGTCCAAAGCGGAGAAGATTGGCATGCCCCATAATGGCGGTGAGCACATTGTTGAAATCGTGGGCGACGCCGCCCGCGAGCCTGCCCATCGCCTCCATTTTCTGGACTTGCGCCACCGCATCCCTGAGAGCGGCCGCTTCGGTCTGATCGACCAGTTCGCCCTGCAGCGAAACGATACCCTTGCCCTCTTCTCCCAGCGAAGCCAATGAAGCGAGAACCCTGATTTCCCGGCCTTCATCCGTAACCAGACCGAGTTCTTCGGGACCGAAGCGCCCGTATCCGGCTATCGACGATAAAATCCTGTCCCACAGCGTTTCATCGCCCAGCAGTGCGCGGAATGACGTCGGAGAAGGTCCGCAGAGCGCGGAGAAAGCCTCATTCATACCCGTAAAGAAACCGTTGGAATCGCAAAGGAATCTCGCCGAAATGCTTCGTTCGAAAAGAGTCCGGTAACGGAGTTCGCTCTCTTTGAGTTTGCGTTCCATCCCCGCCCGGTAAAGGGCGATCCCGACGGTTCCGAGCAATTCCCTCTCGCCGAAAGGCTTGAGCAGATAGCCCAGCGGCTGCGCCGCATTGACCCGAACCAGAGTCGCATCATCCGAGTGCGCAGTGATGAAGACCGCGCCCGGTCCATTCCGTTCCGAGAATGTACGGGCCAGTTCGATGCCGTCGATGTCGCCCGACAACCTGATGTCGACAAGCAGAAGGTCGGGTTTTACCCCTTCCTCAAGGGAACGCAGGCAACTTTCGGCCGAATTCCAGGGTCCGGCGACCGCATAGCCCGCTTTGGCCAGACTTCTCGCGATATCGAGGGAAACGAGCGATTCGTCTTCAACTATCGCGATAAGCGGCATATCGGGCGCCGTGCACAGCCTGTCCCTAGGCCGGGGACGAGGCGGCCTCCCCTGCTATCGGGAAACCGAGAAGCTTGCGCACATCCCTGTCTTCAAGTGTCTCGCGCAGGAGCAAAGCTTCGGAAAGCATATCGAGTTTCGCCTTTTCCTCGGCCAGAATCCGTGTAGCCTTGGCCAGAGCTTCATCGATGAGGTTTTTGATCGCCGCATCGATGCGCCGGGCAGTGTCCTCCGAATAGTCCTTGTGCTGGGCGATTTCCTTGCCGATGAAGATCGGCTCTTCTTCC
This sequence comes from Rectinema sp., assembly GCA_039679665.1. GTDB lineage: Bacteria > Spirochaetota > Spirochaetia > Treponematales > Rectinemataceae > JBDKUJ01. The sequence goes on from JBDKUJ010000029.1 coordinate 2,093, forward strand.
TGGCCATAGGCGACCGGGCCCATATCCTCGGTCATGCCCCATTCGCAGACCATCTTGCGCGCAAAGTCCGTGGCCTGGCGTATGTCCTGGGAAGCGCCCGTCGTCGTCTCGCCGTATACCATGCGCTCGGCCGCGTAGCCCCCGTACATGATGACCATTCTATCCGTCAGCCAGCTCCGCGTACGGGAATAACTGTCGTTTTCGGGCAGGGAAAGCGCGAGGCCGAGAGCTCTGCCGCGCGGCACAATGGTGACTTTATGCAGGGGATCCGCGTTCGGCAGGAAGTAGTGGAGAAGAGCATGGCCGGATTCGTGGACAGCCGTAGCCCTGCGCTCGTCTTCGGCGATCACCAGGCTTTTTCTGGCGACACCCATGAGTATCTTGTCGCGCGAGTCTTCGAAATCCTCCATCATGACGGTAGTCCTCTCCTTCCGGATGGCGAAAAGAGTGGCTTCGTTCACGAGGTTGGCGAGATCGGCGCCCGATGTGCCGGGAGTGGACTTGGCCACGCGCTTTACGTCCACGCCGTCAGCGATGGGAATGTTTTTCATGTGAATTCTGAGAATCGCCTCGCGTTCCTGTACGTCGGGCATCGCAACCATTACCTGACGGTCGAATCGTCCGGGGCGGAGAAGCGCCGGATCGAGAACATCGGGCCGGTTGGTGGCGGCGAGGATCATGACACCGTCCTTGGTGTCGAATCCGTCCATTTCAACGAGCATCTGGTTCAGCGTCTGTTCGCGTTCGTCATGCCCGCCGCCGTAACCGGCACCGCGAGTTCGTCCCACTGCATCCAGTTCATCGATGAATATGATGCAGGGCGCGCTCTTTCGCCCCTGCTCGAACAGATCGCGGACCCGGCTTGCGCCTACACCCACGAACATCTCGACGAAATCGGAGCCCGACATGTGGAAAAAGGGAACATTCGCTTCGCCGGCGACCGCTTTGGCGATCAGGGTCTTGCCCGTGCCGGGCATTCCCACGAGAAGCACGCCTTTGGGAATCCTGGCGCCCATTTTTACGAACTTCTGCGGATTACGGAGGTAATCCACAACTTCCATGAGTTCGTATTTGGCTTCTTTCTGCCCGGCGACATCGTCAAAGGTGATTTTCTTGCTGGGCTCGACATAGCGCTTGGCCTTGCTTTTCCCGAAGCTGAACGCCTTGTTGTTGCCCTGCATCTGCTTGAGCATTATCCAGATGAGGAAAATCGCGAAAAGCCAGGGTGTCAATTCCAGAAAAATCTGGATGGGCGTGGCGCCCTTGGAGCCGCCCGACACCTTCACACCCTTTTCACGCAATCTGTCGATAAGTCCCATATCGATATAGGGAATTTGGGTCGTAAATTGCGACTCGACTCCCGATTTTCCGATCAGGGTGCCTTTGATGGCGGACTGATCCATCACGATGACGGAATCGACCTCGCCCAGCTCCAGATGGGTTAAAAATGCAGAATAAGGGATTTCCCTGGTCGACGAAGTGTCGTTGAAGAGGAAAAACGCCGAAAAGAGAAGGGCAAGCGAGAGAAATACGGCAAGCGCGGCCTTGTTCGCCCGCCCAGGTCCCTCGGGCCTCTGCTCGGGCCGCTTCTGGGGACTGCCGTTTTTGTCGTCATTTTCCATATGGGCCCATCGCTCCTTTGATTCGAATACGGAATATATCGGCGGCTTCGTCGCACAAACCCTTGCGGAACCGTGCACGCGGGCAGTCCGCACCATACAGGGCAGCGGGCAAAACCGCTACTATGCCGTTTCTGTCCTCGATTACAGGCACAACATCCCGCAACCGGGGGGCAATTTTCCACGCGGACAAAAGCTCGTCTACACGAACAGTCCCCGCTTCGGTCCTGATTTCGTCACCCGGACGCCTGGTCCGTACTATCAGGGGGAAAGCGAAGGTCCCGCCCCGCAGACCGTCGCGCAACGGCTGTTTTGCCATATCGCGGCCGGAAACGGAATCGGCTTCGTGGAACCACTCGGCATACAGGCTAAGCAGTCCCATACGACATTTCCCCGCGCCGTCGACGATGAAAAAATAGCCTTGCGACCGCGGAAAATCAAGTGCGCGCGCCACATACAGAACACCATCCCTGATCCGGCATCGAACGCACTGAAAATCGTACCTTTTGCTCCCATGCGCAATGGCCGATGCGGCCGCTCGGGCCGCCCGCCAGGAAAGCCTTTCTCTTCCCGTAGCCTTTCCGGCCGCGATCAGCAGGCTTCTGATCCGGATCGCCTCGGGGGCGGCCATGAAAGAGGCAAGATCGATGCTCACCCTGCCTTTGCGGACAGTGCCAATAAGCGCGTTGGCCGAAGCGGACAGGCTTTCAGCGTCCGATCGCGCTTTCTCCGCGCCGAGGGACAGAGCCTTTTTCCATCCCGGAAACGAAGCATCCAGGGCGGGAACTACGGTGTGCCTTATTTTATTGCGTTTGTACAGGGTCGAAGCATTCGTCGAATCTTCCGAAAAAGCCAGCCCGCTTGCAGAAAGGTATGTTTCCACATCAGATCTCGCAAGATCCAGCATGGGCCGGATCAGCCGGACTCCGCCCGCACCGAGCGGCCTGCACGCGGGGATACCCTGTGCGCCTTCGGGACCGGATCCCTGCAAAAATCGCATGAGCAGGGTCTCGGCCTGGTCG